>CANQYF010000001.1 GCA_947628075.1 uncultured Bacilli bacterium
AACTTGTTTTTTTCTCCCATTTTCTCTTACAATTTACTTTTTCTTATTAAATTGTCATTTACTTTTTCATTTGAGTAAATTGGAAAAACTTTTCACTTTTGTACTTTTTTGGTTCAATTGAAAAAACTTTTGAAAACTTTTGACATTTTTTTTACAACAATATTAAATATTAGAAATTATGATATTATTGCATGTCACCATAATGTAAATTTATTTAATTTAATAAACAAGTAAAAAAGAAGTATTACTGAACCTAAATGGTAGACATCAAAATATACTTCTTTTTTATAATTAGTTAAAAGTTATTTCTTTTCTATCTTTTCCATTCCACCCATATAAGGTTGTAATGCTTTTGGAATTTTTATTGATCCATCCTCTTGATAATTGTTTTCAATTAAAGCGATTAATCCTCTTGGAGAAGCCACTACTGTATTATTTAATGAGCATAAATATTTAGTTCCTTCTTCTCCTTTATATCTTACTTGTAATCTTCTAGTTTGAGCATCACCTAAAATAGAACAAGAACCAACTTCAAAATATTTTTGTTGTCTTGGACTCCAAGCTTCAACATCACAAGATTTAACTTTCAAATCCGCTAAATCACCACTGCAACATTCTAGAGTTCTAACTGGTATATCTAAACTTCTAAAGAATTCTACTGTATAACTCCACATTTTGTTATACCAATCCATTCCATCTTCCATTTTACATAAAACTACCATTTCTTGCTTTTCAAATTGGTGAACACGATATAATCCTCTTTCTTCGAGACCATGTGAACCACCTTCTTTTCTAAAACAAGGAGAATAGCTAGTTAGTGTAATTGGTAATTCTTCTTCCTTAACTATTTGATTTATAAAACTTCCCATCATTGAATGTTCACTTGTACCAATTAAATACAAATCTTCACCTTCAATTTTATACATCATTGCTTCCATTTCTTTAAAAGACATAACTCCCGTTACAACATCACTTCTAATCATAAAGGGAGGAATTGCGTAGGTAAATCCTTTATTTATCATAAAATCTCTTGCATACGTTAAAAGAGCACTATGAAGTCTAGCAATATCCCCTTTTAAAAAGTAAAATCCTTCACCACTTGTTCTTCCAGCAGCCTCTTTATCAAGTCCGTTTAATGCGATACATATATCAGCATGATATGGTATTTCATATTTAGGAACTAAAGGCTCCCCAAATTTTTCAATTTCGACATTCTCTGTATCATCTTTACCAATTGGCACACTATCATCAATGATATTAGGAATAACCATCATTCTCTTTTTTATTTCTTCGGCTAAAGTTTCCTCTTCTTTTTCAAGTTCTGGTATTAAATTGTTAATTTCGGCCACTTTTTCTTTTATTTTAGTAGCTTCTTCTATTTTTTTATCTCGCATTAAAAGACCAATTTCACTACTTAAATTATTTTTTTCACTACGTAAATTATCAGCTTTTGTTTTACATTCACGATATTTAATATCTAAATCATATACTTCATCAACTAAAGGTAATTTTTCATCTTGAAATTTTTTCTTAATATTTTCTTTTACTTTATCTTTTTCTTCTCTTATTAATCTTATATCTATCATATTTTCTTCCTCCTAAAACAAAAAGAATGATACTTAAGGAGTGCCTAAGCACGGTACCATCCTTTTTTTTACTTTAATTATTATAACGGCTTTGCCGGTATTTATTAAATACTCTCTGAAAGTAGATTCATTATATTTAAATTATTAGTTTTCACCATCCACTAACTCTCTTTAAATCTCTATATAATTACTATTCTTTCGTCATCAATTTAATATTATTATTTATTATGTTTTAATTATTGAAATCTATTCATTTCTCTCATAACTTGTTTAATTTGTTTTTGGCTAGGCTTTCTACCCATACTGCTCATCATAGTTTCAATCATTTTTTCATTAATTGGGGGATTTTTTGTTAAATATTTTTTAGTTACTATTCTAGAAATTAAAAAGCCCACTATAATTCCTCCAATTAAACCACCAATTAAATATAAAATATTTGCAAGCATTATTTATTCTTTCCTTTCTTTTCTTTTTTGAGTAAATCTCTAATTTCTTCTAATAGTAAAACTTCATCGCTTTTAACTATTACTTCTTCTTTCTTTTCCTCTTCTTTATGCTTTTTACCAATCTTACGAGCTTCATTATTAAGTTTATTCATAATTTTAACAATTATAAACAAGCATAATGCTGTTATTAAAAAATCTATAATATTTTGAACAAAAGCTCCATATAATATTTGAGCATTTCCAAGTTTAATTGAAAGACTAGAAAAATTAACTCCACCCAAAACCATACCGATAATTGGGCCAAAAATGTTATCCACTAAACTAGTAACAATTTTACTAAATGCTCCACCAATAATAACACCTACTGCTAAATCTACAACATTACCTCTAGCAATAAATTCTTTAAATTCTTTAAACATCTAATCACCTATACTTTATTTTAGTATAATTTCTATGTTTATGCAATAAAAAGAAGTTATTAACTTCTTTCTATTGCATTATTCATCCACTATTGAATTCAATTGAACAATAAAAGGATGACTAGCGGTCCCTTCACCATCAATAATCTCTACAAATTTATTTAAATAGACAACAGGATAAATATTTCCCCTGTTAGTAACCTCAATTTTGAATATATTATCTTTATTTTCTACAAACCAAACATCATAAATATTTTGTATCTCTCTTCCATATCTTGTCATTGTCCAAGCATTTGTTAAAGTTTCTAACATCCAATTATTGGTTTGATATAAAGACGTTACACCAGCAGCTAGGTAGAAATCACTTAAATATGGAAGTCCAACGATTAAATCTCCCGTAGTTTTAATCATACTTTCTTGATAATAAACATCTTCTCCGAATGAATTATACGCCACATCGATGATACTTTTTACTAGCCCTTGATTCCAATTCATTTCTTCAAAATAATTATGGTAATCTCTTAATCCTCCATATTCTTGTTCATTAAGGAAACCACCATTTAACATATCCGCTATATCAGCAGCATTGCTAGTACCACCAAGTCCCCATATTACTTCTTCTACTTCAGCATTATTATGCCATTTAAAACTTTTAGTACCACCCATGTCATAAGGATAAGCTTTTATTACTTTTATAAGATTATCACCAGTTATACCAATTATGCGATACATATATTTTTCTTTTTCTAATACACAATCTGCTGATGACTTTGTACTAATACAAATATAATTATTTACTTCATTACTTTTACCAACAAAACGATATTCAAGCTCATCACCATCAAAACTTTTTTCCAAACCAGCTTGATTAGAATTAACTAAATCTTTAGCTGTACCCCCATTAAATTTACCATTGCTTTTATCAAAATATAAATAACAATAGCAAGTTTCATCTGTTTCAACAATAGCAGTTTTATTTGCTTCATCAAATTTTAAAATATTTTCTTTAACTATTTTATTTCCATCTTTATCAAGACACTCTGATTTTAATTTATTAAGTGTATAACCATCTGGCCAAATATCAGATGACGATTCTTCATAAGTATTACTATTAATATCGGTTTCTAACATAAGAGCAAAAACGTTATGGTTAACTACATTGTTATTTTGAAGTTCATCTAACTTTTGATTTTTATTTACATTCAATAATGAAAATATTGTTATGGCTATTCCCAATACTATTATTGATATGATAATTAATATCTTTTTATTTTGTTTTTTAACCATAATATTCCTCCTTTTTATTAATAAATTTAAGCAAAACTATCATTTAATTTTTGCAATAAAAGGATCATTTTTTCTATGATTGCTTTTTTATTTTAGCATCAAAAATAAAATGTCTTATTTATTTTCTTACATTCGTTTTTTATACCATGGATATTCTAAATTAATTATAGTAATTTAACAAATATTTGTCAATATTCCATTTTTTATCATTGTCAATTCCATTTTTTATCATTGTCAATAAGTGCTTAAAAAAAATATCACCCAAAAGTGATATTAATTCATTGCTCTTTTAAACATTTTTTCTAATTCATAAATACTAAATTTAATAATTGTAGGTCTACCATGTGGACAATTATATGGATTATCACATTTTACTAAATTTTTTAATAATCCTTCAATTTCTAACATAGATATATGTTCATTAGCTTTAATTGCCATCTTACAAGCAAGTGTAATGGCGACACTTTCTCTAAACTTAATAACATCAAAATCTCCATTTGTAGCAATAATTAAATCAATTATTTTTCTTATTGATTCTTCTTCATAACCTGTTTTTAACCAAAATGGGTGAGCTTTTACTAAAATGGTGTTGATACCAAATTCTTCCCAAACAAATCCCATATCATCAAAAATTTGATGATTATTTTTAAAAGAAATAAATTCACTATGAGATAACTCGATACTTATAGGGATAAGTAAATTAGTAATAGAGATTTTTTCTTCTTTTAAAGCTTCTACATAATTTTCATAATTTACTCTTTCTTGAGCAGCATGTTGATCAATTAAATATATTCCCTCTTCATTTTCACAAACAATATATGTTCCTAAACATAATCCAACCGGATATAAAACTAAACTTTTAAATTCTTCATTTTTAATAGGTTCTTCTTTTTTCTTTTCTCCAAAATCAAAAGTTTTTTGTGTTCCAATTATATCTTTAAAATCACTTAAAGATTCATCTTTTTTTTCTTGAACTGGCTCCATACTTATATTAGGTATTAATAAAGAATCATATAAAGCGTTTTTTATTGTCTTATATAATAAATCATATAAACTATCTATTTTACTTAATTTAACATCTTGTTTAGTAGGATGAATATTAACATCTACTAAAGTAGGATCTGTTTCAATATTAATAACCACGATCGGATATTTACCATCAGGTTTATATGTATAATAAGCATCATTAATGGCGCGATTAATATCATTATTACGAACAACTCTTCCATTAATGAAAGTAACCATATGCGAACGACTAGCTTTTAAAATCTCTGGTCTACAAACATAACCATTTATTTCGTAATCATCATTTAAAGCTTTAATAGGTAGCATTTTACTTGACACACTACTACCATATATTTCATGAATACATTTAAGTAAATCATTACTACCACTTGTTCTTACAACAATTTTATCATTATTAGTTAAAGTAAAGGCAATATTGGGTTTGCAAAGAGCTAGTTTTTCAATAAAACTTACGGTATTAGCTAACTCTGTTTGTTCACTTTTTAAATATTTTAAACGAGCAGGAGTATTATAAAACAAATTAGTAATGGTTATTTTTGTTCCTACTCGGGCAGCACTGTTTCCTTTTTCTAATATTTCTCCCCCTTTTAAATGGATAAAAGTTCCTACTTCATCTTGACATGTTTCTAAAGTTACTTCGGAAACACTAGCGATAGATGGTAAAGCCTCACCACGAAAGCCCAAAGTATTTATAAAAAATAAATCATCATCTTTATAAATTTTACTAGTGGCATGTCTTAAAAAAGCATTAGCGGCATCAACTGCATCCATGCCAACGCCATTATCAATAACAGAAATTTTTTCTAAGCCACCCTTAACTAAATTTATTTTAATATTAGAGGCCTTCGCATCAATCGAATTTTCCACTAACTCTTTAACTACAGATGCACATTTTTCTACCACTTCACCTGCTGCTATTTTATTAGCAAGCGTTTCATTCATAACTTTTATAACACTCATTACTACCATCCTACTTCATTCTATAACGGAATTTCTAATCTCTAATTCTTGATTTGCTTCAAGATAAGTATTTGCTTTTACATAGATAAAGCCTTTATTAAAAAGAATTATATCTGTATCATTATTAATATGTAATTTATAATTTAAATTAATATTTTCTTTTTTACTAGTTATGTTTATATTACTACTTAAAAAACAAGTTATATTACCTTTACCTTTTAATTTTAAATCTCCAATTGTTAGAACGAAATCTTCTTTTAAACTTTTGGTTATAACTTTAATATTATCATAAGAATCATAATCATTTAAACAAAGACCCGGGGTATCATATATTACATAATTATCTTTTTTTAATTTTACAAAATCTAAAGTTGTATTACTATATTTACTTGTTGTAAGATTAGAAGAAAATACTTTATTTATTAAAGTCGATTTACCTGATGATGTTTCCCCACATATAATTACTTCTTTATGCATTTCTACTAAATCTATAATACTATTTAAATACCAACTTTTTTTGGCACTTATAAACATAACATCCGAAATTCCATATATTTTTTTAATATTTTTTTCTAAATTTTCTAATTTTAAATTATTAGGTATTAAATCACATTTATTAATAACTAAAATTTTCTCATTATTTATTGCTTTAAAGGTATTTATTAATTTTGCATTAATACTTAAAAAATCAGTTATAAAAATTGTAAAAATTCCTAATTTATTAATTTTATTAATAATATTTTCATTGTTTGTATTAAAAACTTTAATATTTTCATTATAATTTCTAATCCGAAAACAACGTTTGCAATATTTATGTTCTAAATTAATAACATATCCTACTTTATCGGGATCTTCATTTTGCAGTTTTATTCCACAGCCAAGACATTTACTCATAATAATTCCCCTTAATTAAAATATCTTGTTTATTTAATCTTTTAATTATTTTACTTTCCAAATATCTTTCTACTCTGGTATGAAATGGTTCATTTTCAGAAATAGCATTTACTAAGATAGTTGTAAAACCCATTTTATTACCACCATATACGTCTGTTAAAAGCTCATCACCGATCATTGCCACTTCCGTATCTTGAAAATTATACATATTAATAATTTTTTTAAATTTATATTTGAAAGGTTTTCTAGCTGAATAAGCAGCATCAATATTTAATTTTTCTTTAAACGGTCTTATTCTATTTTTTGAACTATTGGAAACAATAATAACTTTAAAATTCTTTTCTAACTCAAATATTAATTCTCTTAATTTATCATCTGGATAATCTATATCATAACTTACTAATGTATTATTTAAATCAAATAGTAAACATTTAATTCCCCTTTTTTTTAATTTTTTATAATTTATTGTATAAATACTTTGCATATATATATCTGGTATAAAATTATCCATAATTAATATCCTTTCTCTTATTTGATAATTATAACATTACTCTATTTTAAAATAAACTTAATTGTGCTGATTCCGGCATATCTTTAAATACTCCTAAAGCTCTTAATTTATCCATTGTGGAAACATTAACTTTACCACGTTCTTGAAAATCTTCAATACAGAAAAATTCTTTTTTATTTCTTTCATCAACTATTTGATTAGCTACGGCATCGCCAAGACCATCTAGGGATCTAAAAGGAGAAATTAAAGTTTTACCATCGTCATCAATAACATAATTTTTAGCTTCACTTCTTTTTATATCGATATTACCAAATTTAAATCCCCTTGCTGTGGCCTCTAAAGCTAATTTTAATGTTTCTAAAAGCGATGTTTCTTTACTAGTGGCCTCATATCCTTTACCAACTATTTCATTAATGCGAGCTCTTATAGCATCATAACCTTTTATCATAGTATCAATTTCAAAATCATCAAATCTTGTTGAAAAATAAGAAGCATAATACTCGGCTGGATAATGAACTTTAAAATAAGCAATTCGAAAAGCACTCATAACATAAGCAGCAGCGTGGGCTTTAGGGAACATATATTTAATTTTTTGACAAGAATCAATATACCAATCTGGTATTCCCGCTTCAATCATTGTTTGTTTATGTTTTTCCCAAGTCTCAGCTTCTTTTGGTTTAGAAGCTTTACCTTTTCTAACAAATTCCATAATTTTAAAAGCTTTTATAGGTTCCATACCACATTGAATTAAATAAACCATAATATCGTCACGACACCCAATTACCTCTTTAAAAGGAACAACTCCTTTTCTTATTAATTCTTGAGCATTACCAAGCCATACATCAGTTCCGTGCGATAGCCCCGAAATTTTAATTAATTCACTAAAAGTAGTTGGTTTTGTATCTTTTAACATACCAATCGTAAAAGGAGTTCCAAATTCAGGCACTCCCAAAGTACCAGTATCATTCATTATTTGTTCTTTTGTTACCCCAAGAGGCTCTGGAGTCAAAAATAATTTCATAGTTTCAGGGTCATCAAATGGTACAGTTTTAACATCAACATGAGTTAAATCTTGTAACATTCTTAATTGAGTGGGATCGGTATGACCTAAAATATCTAGTTTTAAAACATCTTGATCAATTGCGTGATAATCAAAATGCGTTGTCCGCCAGGCAGCATCGACATCTTCTGCTGGATATTGATAAGGTGTAAAATCAAAAACATCCATATAACCAGGAATAACAACAATACCTCCTGGGTGTTGACCAGTTGTTCTTTTTACTCCAACACAACCTGCCGCTAGTCTTTCAATTTCGACATTACGCATAATTATCCCTTTATCTTCGCAATAGCCTTTAACAAAACCATAAGCAGTTTTCTCCGCCACCGTTCCTATTGTACCTGCCCGATAGACATTATCTTCACCAAATAATACTTTGGTATATTCATGAGCAGCGGCTTGATTTAAATCTGAAAAATTTAAATCGATATCAGGAACTTTATCAGCATTAAATCCTAAGAAAGTAGCAAAAGGCATATCTTCCCCATCTTTAATCATTTTAGTTCCACATTTTGGACAATCTTTATCAGGTAAATCAAAACCAATACCATATTCAATTGATAAATCTTCACCTTTTTCATTTTTAAAAATAGAATGTTTACATTTTGGACAACGATAATGACTAGGTAATGGATTAACTTCTGTTATGCCCATCATAGTAGCTACAAAAGAAGATCCAACTGAACCACGTGATCCAACTAAAAAGCCATCATCATTACTCTTTTTAACTAATTTTTGCGCAATTAAATATATAACATCAAATCCACCCCCAATAATTCCTTTTAATTCTTGTTCAATGCGATCTTGAATATTACTAGGTAGAGGATCTCCATACCAATCTTTAGCTTTTGTATAGACCATTTCTTCAACAATTTCTTTAGAATTTTCGATTCTAGGTGAAAAAGGAACACCACCAGTTTCAATAATTACTTCCACTATTTCACACATATCGGCAATTTTATTAGGATTAGTAACCACAATTTCTTTGGCCTTATCTTCTCCTAAAAAGGAAAAAGCATCTAACATTTCTTTCGTCGTATAAAAATGCATATCCGGTACTTCTAACCCTTTTTTATTTAAAGGATGTAGTTTACCATTAGTTTTTTGAGCAATAATTATATCTCGATAAATTTTATCTTCTTTCTTCAAATGATGAACATCCCCAGTAGCACATACCATAACTCCGGCTTCAGAAGCAACTCTTACTATTTTTTTTATTTGAGTATAAATATCCGCTAAACTATTTACTCTACTAGAATCTAAATTGATTAAATAAGAATAAACTTCAGGTGGTTGCACTTCAATATAATCATAATATTGCATCATTTTAGCTAATTCTTCATCTTCTTTAGTAAAAGCGGCTTCAAAAATTTCCCCATTCACACAACCACTACCAAAAATTAAACCTTCACGATAATTATTAAGTTCATTTCTTGGTAATTTACATTGATCACCCCGATATAAATATTTAGTATTAGCAAAACTTATAATTTTAAATAAATTCTTTAAACCAACTTTATTTTTTACTAATACAGACATATGAAATGGGCGTGAAAATTTTATCAATTCTTCTTGATTAACCGAATTATATAATTTTTGAGTAGTTTCAATGTTACGATTAGAAAGAACTTGTGCCATTTTATAAAAGGCAATAGCGGTACCTTCACTATCATAGTCACCACGGTGATGACTATCTTCATCCCATGGCACTTGTAATTCTTTAACTAATGTTGACAATTTATGATTTTTCCAATTAGGATAGAGCATTCTAGCCATACTCATTGTATCCACAACTGTGTTTTTAAATTCACCTAAATTATATTTATTCATGGCAGCACTAATAAAACCAATATCAAACTTGGCATTATGAGCTACCATTGGTTTATTTTCTACAAATGTTAAAAATCTTTTTAAAACATTTTCTTCTGTATCACAATCTTTTAACATTTCATCAGTAATATTCGTAAGTTCAACTATTTTTTCCGGTAATGGATTATGCGGATTTATAAGTTCATCAAAACGATCAGTTATTATTCCATTTTTAATTTTAACTGCCCCAATTTCAATCATTTGATCATGATAAGGGGTAAAACCAGTTGTCTCGGTATCAAAAACAACAAATTCATCTTGTAATAAATCATAATCTTTTAAATTATAAATTAAATCTATTTCATTATTTACGATACTCATCTCAGCCCCATAAATAACTTTAAATTTATCTTCTTCATTGGTAATGCCATTATTAATATCACAAACAGTATGATATAAATCAGGATAAGCTTGTAAACAATTATGATCCGTAACCGCAACTGCTTTATGCCCTAATTTTTGAGCAAATTTAACTAAGGCTTTTGCATCAATTACTCCATCCATTGCGCTCATCATCGTATGTGTATGTAGTTCAACTCTTTTTTCTTCTTCTTCATCAACTACATTATTGTCTTTATTTTTTATTTCTTCAATACCGCGACCATTTAAAATCATTTGTCTTAAGAAATTATCCATTTCAATATTACCAGTAATTCTATACCAGTTACCAACTTTTATTCCATTTAATATTTGATTATATTCATCTTTATTAAATCTGACAAATTTAACCATAAAACTATCTGTTTTATCACTTACTTTTAAATTAATAATATAGGCAGTTGCTTTTTGGCCTTTTCTTTCCATATTTTCCATGCCAAAAATATAGCCCTCAATAATAATTCCTTTTTGTTCCCCAATAATATTTTTAATTAAAGTTACTTCACCATCTTTATGACTTCCAAAAATAACGGGACTTTTTTCTTTAACAATTTCCATATTTTCTTGTTGCTTTTGCATTTCTTCTTTTAATTGTAAATTTTTTTCTCTATTTAAAATTACTTCAATTTCAAAAATCCCTAATCCATATTTCTTTAATTTATCTTTAATTAAATCTTGATAATTTAATAAAGCTTTTTGTTCTGTATCAGTTGCTACTTCAAAACAAATTTTTTGATCCATTAATTCTGTAACACTATTTTCAATACCTACTAAAGATGGATGTTCAAAAATTATACTTTCTAAAATTTTATGTAAATAATTAAGAATATCTTCATTTGAAACGTTTTCATATAATAATTCAATATAGCATTTATCTTTTCCATTAATTCCTTTTTTGGCATGTAAAAATAAATCATTAACTAAATCATAGTCTAAAACATGTTGACAATTTAAATAGACATTATATATTTTCGTTTCTCTATTAAATAATACTTTCTTTATACTGGCATCTTTAAACTCTTGCGTATAATTAAAGTTTATACTTTTTAAAAATCTTTCTACTTCACCCATGTTGTTACTTCTCCTTAACTAAATTATTTATTATAATATTATATTTATTTAATCTTTTCGAAACCGTACCCCATATTTTTATTATATCATTTTTTGTACAAGAATTTAACAAATAATATTTATTAGCAAATAATGTAAATTCCGCCATACCGGTTTCATCACTAGCACTTATAAATGCCATTGTTTCATTATTTTTAGTCGTTATATTCTTGATATTTTCAATCATAACATAACAAATAACTCTTTTAAAAACATTTTTTTCTAAATCAATTACTTTCATAATATCTTTACCTGTATAAACACTAGCGGGATGGTTACTTAGATAAAAACCATAACTATTAATTTCATTTTCTCTTAAAACCAAAATGTCAAATTCTTCTTCTTTATTTATCTCAGGCACTAAAGCATATTCCCCTAAATCATTATAAAGATTACCATAGTTAATAAAATTATCTAAATTATTTATTAAAGTTTTAACATTGTATTTAAATGGTTTTAACGCTAAAGCTTTGATTAATATTTCATATTCTCCTCTAGTAATAAAATTATATGTTCTTTTAAAGAAATCAAAAACATCCTTAAAAGATCCATGTTCTTTTCTTTCAGAAATTATTGCATCAGCAGTATCGCTTTTTAAATTTTTAATCATTTTAAATGGTAAAAATACCATATTATCTTTTAACACAAAATAATCAAAAGAATAATTAATATTAACTGGATTAATAATTAAATTATCTTTTTTTAATACATTTAAATAAGTTTTAATTTTTTCTATATTACCAATTGCGCTATCTAAAAGTTCAAAAGTAAATAATGATTTATAATAAACTTTTAAATAAGCCATTTGATAAGAAATATAAGCATAAGAAACGGAATGAGCTTTATTAAAACCATAAAGAGCAAATGCTAAAATATGATCAAAAATATTTTGAGCCAATTTTTCAGAATAACCATTATTAACACTACGCGAAATAAAGTTATCTTTTTCTTTTAAAACAATATCTTCTTTTTTCTTGGCCATAGCTCTTCTAATGTTATCCGCTTCTGCATAAGAAAAGTTAGCCATTTTAACTAAGATACTAATAACTTGCTCTTGATAGACAATAACCCCATAAGTTTCTTCTAAAATATCTTTTAAAGAATCATCATAATAAGTTATTTTTTCAAGGCCTTCTTTTCTTTTAATATATGTGATTAACTCTTTACTAGGACCCGGGCGTACCAAGGCAATGGACGCAACTAACTCTTGAAAATTTTGAGGACGATACTTAATTAACATCTTTTTAAAAGATGAAGTTTCAAATTGAAATATGCCGTCGGTATCACCTTTACTAAATAATTCATAAACTTTTGGATCATCCAAAGGAATGGCATTTAATTTAAAATTTGGAATCTTATTAATTACATTACTTATTATACTTAAATTTTTTAAACCTAAAAAATCCATTTTTAATAGGCCTAAATCTTCTAAATATTCCATTGGAACACCAGTTAAATAGACTTCATTATTTTTATATATTGGGATAATCTCATCTAAAGGGCGATCAGCAATTACGATCCCGGCAGCATGAGTACTAAAATTTTTCTTCAAACCTTCTAAAACTAAACAAATTTTATAAAGTTCATTTAAATTGGGATAAGTTTTTAAAAATTCTTTGACAATATCTAATTGTAAATTACTATGTAAATCTTTATCTTTATCTAAAGATTTTAAAAAGCGATTCATTAGTTTTTCTTCTATTTTTAAAATTTTACTAACTTCTCTTATGACTAAACGTGTTTTTAAAGTAGCAAATGTTATTCCTCCTGAAACATTTAAATTACCATATTTGCCTTTGACATATTTAATAACATCATCTCTTTTGGAATTATCAAAATCTATATCAATATCGGGCATTGATACTCTTTCATAATTTAAAAATCTTTCAAATAATAAATTATATTTTATCGGATCTATATCCGTAATGCCAATCACATAACTAACTAAAGAGCCGGCAGCGCTACCTCTACCTGGACCAACTAAAATATTATTTTTTTTGGCATATAAAACATAATCATAAACAATTAAAAAGTAATCAACAAATCCCATTTTATTTATGACATTTAATTCATATTTTAATCTGTCTAAATATTTAGGTGATGCTTCCCCATTAAGTCTTCTTTTTAAACCTTTTAAACATAAATTAGATAAATATTGAAAAGAATCGCCATCTTTTAAATATTTAGGAATATATCTTTTATTATGTGGTAATTCTAAATTTAATAAATTAACGACATGTTCGATTTGTTCTAAATCAAATTGATCTAATGACTTATAATCAAAATAATTATGAAAATGTTCTTTCTTCTCATTATTTAAACTATCTAAATATTCTAAATATTTCATATCTTCAATTTTAAAACACTTGATATCATTTACATAAACTACATTTGATGTTATTAACAAACTATTTTGTAATTCATTTTTATCTTCATAACCCATAAAAATGTTTTTAAAAAAATTTAAATCTTTAAAATTATCCTTGCTTTTAAAAGGAACAATAGCAAGAATATCATCACTTAAATTTTGAAGCTCTAAAATACTTATATTTCTTTCATTAATTATAGTATTTATTTTTAATAAATTTTTATAGCCATTATAATTTTCAGCATAAATGTAAATACTAGCATTGTTAATAGTTATTTCTAAACCAATAATGGGTTTAATATTATTATTTTTTAAAATTTTATAAAACTCAATTACACCAAATAAATTTTTATCACAGATAGCAGCACTTTTAATATTATTATGAACACAAAAATTAACTAAATCTTTTATTTTGATAAGACTACTTAGTAATGTATAATCAGTTGTTATTTTAAGTGGTGTATACATCATTAAACCCTCCTAAAATCATTATAACACATTAGTAAAAATATTTGACATATCTTTTAATATATGATAAAGTTTTTAAGAGAAAAAGGAGGCCTATGATGACAAAAAAAGTTACAAATAAAAAGCCTTTAGCTGGAAATAAAAGAAGCCATGCTTTAAATGCTACAAAAATGGTTCAAAAACCAAATTTACAAAAAAAGACAATTGATGGCAAAAAAGTAATAATTAGTGCTAGAGAAGCAAAAAAATTAAAATAATTTCAAATAAAAAGTAGATTTTCAAAGGTCTACTTTTTTTATTAATTTGAAAAATTTCTAAAATTATCTTTTTTTAATTTAGTTATTGTATTTACAAGATTAGGATCTATTGAATCTTTAAATTTTATTTGATTAAAATCTTCTTTTTCCAAATAACTAACAAACATATTATTTATTTCTTCGATTATATGTGGCCCATAGGAAATAAATAATTGATTTTGTGGGTTTTCCAAAAGATTCATATATTCATTAATAAGATTAGTAATTTCTATTTCACTAGGAAAATCATAACCATTCACTATACTTAGCATAATTAAGATCCTTTTAAATTCAAAATAAGCATAATATAAATTTAATAAATCAACTGGCAATAAAGTTACATTATCTTCAAGTTGTGGAAAATACGTAATGAAATCTAAAAACATATCTACAACTTGACCTTTTTCTAAACTATTTATATTATCTTGTTTTAAATATAGACATATTTCATTAAATAATTCTTCATACTTTTGAATAGATAATTCTTTTCTAAACTGATTTGTCCGTCTAATTTTTTCTTCTTGAGTTAATATTTCATCTTCCAAAATTCCAAAATTCATGAGTCTTTGAAATTCTTTTATATATTTTTCAGTCATTAAGTTTTTCCACTACCTTTTTAAATGTTTCTTCATCCCAAATAGTAATTCCTAGTTCCTTTGCTTTCGTATATTTACTACCTGGAGCTTCTCCTACAATTACAACATCAGTTTTTTTACTAACTGAATCAGAAAATGTGCCATTATATCTTTCAATAAGGGCTTTTATTTCATCTCTTGTCATAAAGGAAATTGTTCCCGTCATCACAAATTTCTTATTAGTGATATTTTCATTAATTTCTTTCTTTACCCCTAAATATTTCATATTAATATCTAATTTTTTTAAATGTTCAATTAAATCTTTATTTTCTTTAAAATAATTACAGATATTTTCGGCTAAAATATCACCAATATCTTTTATTTCTAATAATTCTTCTTTACTAGCATTCATAATGGTATCAATATCACCATAATATTCTGCTAATAACTTAGCGGTTTTACTGCCAACTCCAGATATTCCTAAACCAAATATTAATTTTTCAACACTATTTTTTTTGCTTTCAAAAATAGCATTAATCATATTTTCAAAACTTTTTTTGCCAAAACCTTCTAAGGCTAAAATTTCTTCTTCATGATCTTTTAAATAATAAAAATCAGTAATACTTGTTAAAAATCCTTCATTATAAAAATCTTCAATTATTTCATCCCCTAAACCATCTATATTCATTGCATCTCTTGATGCAAAATGAATTAAGCCTTCAATACCACGAGCTGGACATTTCTCATTCGGACAAAAGTAATCTACTAATCCTTCTTTTTTAATTAGTTCTGTATGACAGATAGGACATTTTTTTATCATAACAAATGGTTTTTCTGTTCCGTTACGTCTTTCTTTTAAAGCACCTTTTACTTCCGGAATAACATCCCCTGCTTTATGCACGATTACTATATCTCCGATTTTTAAATCTAAATTATTAACAAAATCTTCATTATGTAATGTAGCTCTTTTAATTGTTGAGCCCATTACTAAAACCGGCTCCAATACGGCATTGGGAGTAATTTGACCAGTTCTACCCACAGTAAAAATAATATCTGTTAATTTAGTTAAAACATCATTATGGGGAAATTTATACGCTACTACCCATTTAGGATACTTAGCTGTTCTTCCTAAATTAATTTGTTCATTAATATCATTTACTTTTATAACTATACCATCTATTTCATAAGGTAAACTATCTCTTTTATCTGTATATTCATGAATAAAATCAATTACTTCCTCAATAGAATTAACAAGTCTATTATTATGGTTCACTTTGAATCCCAAATCTTGCATAAACTTTAAAGCTTCACTATGAGTTTTAAGGCCATAATCTAACGGATTTGGTAAATGATAAATAAAATTGTTTAAATTTCTTTTCGCCGCAATTTTAGAATCTAATTGTCTTACACTTCCCGCCGCCGCATTACGAACATTTTGTAAAATAGGTAAACCTTCTAATTCTCTTTCTTGATTTATTTTGATAAGAGTTTCTTTATCCATAAATATTTCTCCTCTTACCTCAATATCAATATCTCTATTTAATTTTAAGGGGATAGCTTTAATAGTTTTAACATTATGAGTTATATCTTCTCCAACTATACCATCACCCCTTGTGGCTCCTCTTACTAAAATACCATGTTCATATTGTAAAGAAACAGCCAAACCATCAATTTTAAGTTCACAAACATAAGATGGCTCAATTCCTGCTTTTTTTATTCTTGCATCAAATTCTCGTACTTCATCTTCATTAAAGACATCGGCAATACTTAAAAGAGGAATTTTATGAGTCACTTTTACAAACTTATCGATTACTTCACCACCAACTCTTTTAGTCGGACTATCAGGAAAAGAATATTCAGGATATTTATTCTCTAATGTTTCTAGTTCCCGCATATATTTATCAAATTCTTGATCAGTGATAGTAGGGTTATCTAAAACATAGTAATTATAATTAGCTTCATTTAATATTTTTATAAGTTCTAATATACGCTCTTTTATTTCTTTATTTTGCATAATTAACCCCACAAATCTTTTTTATATACACCTTTTTCTATTTCACTTAATATACCATTTTTTAAACTTTCTAAATCTTCGCGATAAGTCATTCCATAGAATTTCGAATTTGTTTCGATTAACTTAATTCTCTTATTTAATTCTGCAGCACTTTTTACAGCAATATCAGGTATTAACCACTCGGCATTTGAATCATTATGACTTTGAAAAAATGGACTTATATTTTCTTTTAAATAATCAAAAATTTTAGGAGTAAAACAAAATAAATTCATTGAAACAGTTTGATTATCCGGAATAGTAAATTCTTCACTTCCATCTAAAGGACGAGCTTTACATAAATCACCATATTTTTTTACTGAACTTTCAACAATTTCTTGAATCTCACCATCAGATGCAAAAATAATACCTCTTTTTACTTCGCCATTAAGGGTTAAAGTATTACCAACTTGAAAGGCTACATTACCATATTCATTATCTTCACAATTTCTTAAAAATTGAGCCGCTTTCATATAAGCATCAGTTCCATAAAAATCATCAGCATTAATGATAGCAAAATTTTCATGGACAACATCTCTTGCCGCATAAATAGCATGAGCTGTTCCTAGTGGTTTAACTCTATCTTTGGGAATATGTACATCTTCTGGTACATCACTAATTTTTTGAAAAACATATTCGACTGCAATTTTATTTTCAATTCTTTTGCCAATTGTTTCTTTAAATACATTGTAATTTTCTTCTTTTATAATAAAAACAACCTTATTAAAACCTGCCTTGATGGCATCATAAACCGAATAATCGATAATAAATTCACCATTAGGACCAACTGGCTCAATTTGTTTTAAACCTCCAAATCTACTTCCCATCCCAGCTGCTAATACTACAAGTGTTAAATCTTTTTTCATTTTCCATCTTCCTTTCTTAAACCTTTATAATTTTTTAAAAATTTTTTAATACCAAATCTTTTATTAAAAGCCACAGTTACAAATCTTTCATCTGTGCCAATCACAACCCCTCTACCAAATGATAAATGATTAACAACGTCACCTGCTTTATATTCTTCATTACTATCATTATACAATAATTCTTTATTTATAACATTAACTTTATTTTCCTCTTCTTCATTAGTTTCTAAATAACTTTTTTCAATTTCATTTATAAATCGTGATGGTGGATTAGATTTATATTCTCCATATAACATTCTTCTTTTAGCATTAGTTATATACAATCTTTCTTTAGCCCGAGTTATTCCTACATAACATAGTCTTCTTTCTTCTTCAATCCCGTTTTCTTCTTCAAAAGAATTGATATGAGGCATAAGCCCTTCTTCCATGCCTACCATGAAAACCACTTTAAACTCTAATCCCTTAGCGGAATGAAAAGTCATCAAAGTAATAACGTCATCATAATCTTCGTGTTCCGTAATATCCGCAACTAAACTTATTTCATCTAAAAAGTCACTTAAGTTAACACTTCCTGTCAAGTTTTGATAGTTTTCGGTAATACTTCTAAATTCCATTAGAACTTCTAAACGTCTTTCATTTTCAAAATTATCTTCTTTCTCTAATGATTCTTTCATTCCCGTTTTATCTAAAACTGCATCAATTAACTCAGTTAATGATAATGATTCTTTAGCTTTTGTTAATTCTTGAATTATATTTTTAAACTCTAATTCTTTACCTTTAGTTATAGTATTATATATGGAAGTATTGTTATTCTCAGCTTCAATCTCTAAATTTTCAATTGTTTTATTGCCAATACCCCGTTTAGGCTCATTAATAATTCTTTTTAAAGATATATCATCATCATGATTTTCTATCAATTTTAAATAACTTATTAAATCTTTAATCTCTTTTCTTTTATAGAAATAAAAACTACCTACTACTTTATAAGGAAAATTATTTTTTAATAAAGCTTCTTCATAAACTCGTGATTGGGCATTAGTACGATAAAAAATTGCAATGTCTTTTTTTTGATATCCCATCTCTAATAAATTTTTGATTTCATTTATAACAATATTAGTTTCTTGACTACCATCATTACTTCTAAAATATTTTACTTTTACTCCTTCACCCAATTCACTAAACAAATTTACTTCTTTTTTATTAACATTATTTTTAATAACAGAATTGGCTACATTTAATATCGTGGTAGTACTACGATAATTTTGATTCAAAACAATTACTTCAGCATCAGGATAATCTCTTTCGAAATTTAAAATATTTTTATAATTTGCTTGTCTAAAACCATAAATAGCTTGATTTTGATCACCAACAACAAAAATATTACGATATTTTTTACTAAGAAGTTTAATTAATCGATATTGTACTTCATTAGTATCTTGGTATTCATCAACTAAAATATATTGATACTTATCTTGATAATACGCTAGTATTTCTTCGTTACTAGTAAATAATTCTACAGGTAATTTTAATAAATCATCAAAATCAATAACATTATTTTTCTTTAAGGCTTTTTGATATTCAAAATAAACATTCATTGCTTTTTTTTCAATATCACTTAAAAAATATTTAACTACTTCATTATCACTTAACATCTCATTTTTAATAAAACTAATTCTATTTCTTACATAGGCTGGTGCTAATTCTTTAGGATCATAATTTAGAGTCTTCATACATTTTTTTATTAAACTTAAAACATCTTCTGAATCTATAATTGTAAAATTTTGTACTAAACCTAAAGTTTTATAATTTTCTTTAATAATTCTTAAACCAAAAGAATGAAAAGTCCCAACAAAAGCATAATCATTACTTACGATTTTATTAATTCTTTCCTTCATCTCTTTCGCAGCTTTATTAGTAAATGTTATTGCTAAAATATTACCACTATATATACCTTGAGCAATTAAATGCGCAATTCGAGTAGTTAATACTTTAGTCTTGCCAGATCCTGCTCCTGCCACTACTAAACAAGGCCCATCTATATGCTCTACTGCTTGTTTTTGTTCTTTATTTAAACTGTCTAAATAATCCATATGTTTACCTCAAAATAATTATAACATAAATTTCATAGTAATTAAATTTAAAAAGCCTAAAAAGGCTTTATCTATTTAAAATATAACTTAATTCTTTTAACTTCTCTATTTTTCGTACATTTACTGGATATACTGTTGCTACATAAGGCTTTTTATTTTTTCTTAAGCTTAGTTTAACAACGACACAAACATTTTCAGCTATTTCTTTAAAATAAAGTAATGATTTCTTATTAGGATCATAATATACAAAAGTAGGCTCTTTGATAATTCGAGGAATATTAGATATGGTTTTGTTATAACTATCAACGCTTAAAAATTCTTTAACATGCTTAGCAATATGAACATATAGTGATAGGGGCTGTATAATGTCAGCATTTTTATATTCATATAACTTGTATTTTTCTACTACTTCATCTGATATTATACCAACTTTTTTATCAATGTTGCCTTTTACCATACAATCTCCTTTTTAACAAAAAAATTTAGCCCATAGCATGAACTATGGGCTTTTTAGAATAATTTAGTAGTCTCCCAGTTCTACATGTATTCTTTCGGTTATAACCTACTCTGACCTTATAAAATAAGGCGTTAGTGCAAGAAGAATATTTACACCCTTAAATTATTCTATTAAATATTATGAAATATATTAATCATAATATGTATACCCCTTTTCTGGGTATATAAATATTATTAAAGGATTTCTCCTTCAACATACTTATAACATTTTTTGAGGAAAAAATCAAATGTTTTCTATTTTTTGTTATATTTTTTGCTGTTTTTATCCTTTTTTATATAATAAATTATTAAAAAAGTGTGTTTGAAAATATTGCTATATATAAAAACCTAGTAAATACTAGGATAAAATACTAATATGGTGTTCTTGAAGGGATTCGAACCCTCGACCTTACGCGTCGGAGGCGTACGCTCTATCCAACTAAGCTACAAGAACATAAATATTATATCATAAATACCAAAAAAAATAAGCCTAAGCTTATTTAAAATAATCGTAAAATGTCGTTTATAGTTACCACAACAATTAATAACATCAATAAAATAAATCCAATGGTATGACATAAATTCTCAAATTTTTGATTAACCGGACTTCCTTTTATTTTTTCAATTATTAAGAATAATATTCTACCTCCATCAAATGCAGGGAAAGGTAATATATTAATTACTCCAACATTAATTGAAAGATATGCAATTAAATAGACAACTGTGTAAAGGCCTGCTGCAATACTTGCTCCAACAACTGAATAAATACCTACGGGACCAGACAAAGCATCCAATGAAATTTTACCAGTTACTAGTCCTGCTACTGTTAACCACATTGAGGCTACAATAGAATAAAACTTTTGGAAAGCATATTTTATTTTATTAAAGAATCCATATGTTTTAGCTTGATTTACGTACACTCCGAAAACTTTAGATTCCGTACCATCTTCATTTTTAGTAATACTAGGTTTAATTTTATAAGTTTCAACTTTACCATTTGAATGTTCTATTTGAAATTCATAAACATTATTATCACTCTTATAATATAAAAGAATTGTTGCTTCATCCCATGTACTAATTTTATGATTGTTAATAGCTACTATTTTATCACCCTTAACAATACCAGCTTCATGCATAGGCATACCATCTTCTACTGAATCAATGATTGGTGTTAAAGATTGACTTCCCCAAATAAAGGAAATAACCAATAAAAGAATAATAGCCAGAATAAAATTATTAATTACACCGGCTGCCATAACTATTACCCGTTGCCAAATTGGTTTATTACATAAACATTTATCTTTTGGAACTTTTTTATCGTCTTCATAAACTTCGCCAGCCATGGAAACAAAACCACCAATTGGTAAAGCTCTTATATTATAATTAATACCATCTTTTCCTTTTTTGGTATAAATAACGGGTCCCATACCAATTGAAAATTCATAAATATAAACACCAAATTTTTTAGCCCATAGAAAATGTCCTAATTCATGAACTAAAACTATTATACCTAATATAAATATAAATAATAATAATGTTAAAAACCACATGAAGAAGCCTCCTTATAAAATATTTAAAAGAATCATATATGCAAATACAACAAATATAAGACTATCTAAACGATCTAATATTCCACCATGACCTGGCATGATATTAGAAAAATCTTTAATTTCATTTTCTCTTTTTATCTTACTAAATACTAAATCACTCATTTGACCAATTATGGATAAAATAATTGTTATCATAATATTGTTAAAACTTAGTGGCCCAATTAAATTGGCATAAATAATTAAAGAAATAACTACGCCTCCAATTAATCCACCAAAAGCTCCTTCCCAAGATTTCTTAGGACTTAAGCTTGGACACATTTTATGCTTACCTATTAAGCAACCAATAAGATACGCAAAAGTATCCGTAATTATTGTAATACTTAATAAATATATTAATAAATTAATATTAACACTTCTTATTGTAATTAATAAATTAAAGAATAGCCCAACTAATAAGGACGATGCTATTAAGTAAAAAGCAGTGGCTGTATCATATTTTTCTTTTTTATAAAATATCGTTGGTAGTAAAAGTAAAAATATTGGTAATAAAATTTGTGCATTACTAATAATATCTTTCCCAAAATTACCTAAAACTAAATATAATACCGAAATTAAACCCAAACCTTTAATAACATTAGGAATATCTTTGTGAGATTTTTTTAGGTTTAATATCTCATTATATGCTAAAATACTTAAAATACCACAAGCAATTTTAAAAGGATAACCGCCTAACCATATTAAAGGAATAAATATTATTAATGCTACAGCAGCACTTATAACTCTTATTTTCATACTACCTCCATACATTATATTCTAAATAAAGTATACTATTATTTTTTTATTTAGTAAAGAAAAAATGTAGCTTTCTTACTACACTTAATCGTTTAAATCTAACATTTCAATTTTATCAAGTTCATTTTCTAAAATATTTTTATATTTTATTTTATAATTAGCAACTTGGTTTCTTAAAGTATTTGCTGCATCTTCCACTTTTTCGGCTTTTATTAAAGCATTATTAATTATGCGAGAAGCATTCTTCTTAGCATCTTCAATAATAACTTTTGATTCATCAATAGCACTTTTTTTAATATTATGAGTTGACTCTTCTGCTATTAAAATAGCTCTATTTAATGTTTTTTCTAAATTTTTATAACGTGTTAACTCATTTTTAAGAGATTCAATTTCACGATCGCGTGCTTTTAAATTATCAAGCATTGCTTCATACTCTTTAGTAACGTTTTGTACAAAAGAATTAACTTCGTTTTTATTATAACCCGGAAAACTATTACCAAATTTTCTCAAAATCACCACAACCGTTTCTTTTTACCACTCTAATTCGTCTTCTGCTCCGTCTTTTGCTTTATCATTATCATCTGTAATTTTACCTTGAACATTTACATTTTTAGGAGTACATAAATAAATACCTACCCCAATCTTTTGCATATGTCCACTAATCGCATAAATACAGCCACTTAAAAAATCTATAATTCTTTTGGCTTGAGCGGAAGTAACTCTTTTTAAGTTTACAACAACACTATTTCTACTTTTTAAATGATCCGCTATAGCCTGAGCTTCCGAAAAACTTCTAGGCTCTAGAAGAATCATCTTATTGCCAGCCTTATCTGCATCTTTTAAAGCTTCTGATTCAGATATTGCATAATATTCATCTTCTGTCCCGATAACTTCTTCTTCATCATTTTTTAACCATTCTTTTAATTTACCAAGTGCCATATTTATCCTCCATACTTTAGATTACTACTTTATTCTATCAAATAAATAAAATTTTTACAAGACTATTTTGCTTTCAATATAATCTTTTATTTCGTCAACATTTAAAGTAATTTGTTTCATGGTGTCTCTATCTCTTATTGTTACTAAATTTTCATTTAAAGTATTATCATCAATGGTTATACAATATGGAGTTCCAACTGCGTCACATCTTCTATATCTTTTTCCTATACTACCAGCATCATCATAACTACAATTAAAATATTTACATAAATTGGTATATATTTCATTAGCTTTTTCACCATGAACTTTTTTTACTAAAGGTAAAATTGTTGCTTTAATTGGGGCCAAAGCTGGATGAATTTTTAATACTAATCTTTCCTCATCATCTACTAATTCTTTAGTATAAGCATTTATGATTATGGCTAACATTAATCTATCTACTCCCACAGATGGTTCAATTACATATGGCAAATATTTTTCATTACTAACTGGATCTAAATATCTTAAATCTTCACCAGAATGTTCCATATGAACACTTAGATCATAATTAGTTCGATCTGCAATTCCCCATAATTCTCCCCATCCAAAAGGAAATTTAAATTCTATATCCGTAGTAGCTTTACTATAAAAAGATAATTCTTCTTTAGAGTGATCACGATAACGTAAATTATCTTTATTTAAACCTAATAGTTTTAAAAAATCAATACAATAATTTTTCCAAAAACCAAACCATTCTAAATCAGTATCAGGTTTGCAAAAAAATTCTAATTCCATTTGTTCAAATTCTCGAGTTCTAAAAATAAAATTACCTGGAGTTATTTCATTTCTAAAGCTTTTACCATATTGAGCAATTCCAAATGGAATTTTTGCTCGCATACTTCGTTCGACATTTTTAAAATTAACAAAAATTCCTTGAGCTGTTTCGCCTCTTAAATAAATTTTACTTTTAGCATCCTCTGTAACTCCTTGACTAGTTTCAAAAAGCAAATTAAATTTACGGATATCAGTAAAATCAGCACTGCCACAGCGAGGGCATTTAATATTTTTTTCTCTAATTAATGCAATTAATTCTTCCTCTTTTAAACCATCACCTGTAATTTCACCCTTAGTAGCGTCTTCAATAAGTTTATCTGCCCGATATCTACTTTTACAATTTTTACAGTCAATTAAAGGATCAGAAAATGAGGCAACATGTCCAGATGCAACCCAAACTTTAGGATTCATAAGTATTGCTGAATCAAGGCCATAATTATAAGTACATTCTTGGACAAATTTTTTCCACCACAAATTTTTAATATTTTGCTTTAAAACCGCTCCTAAAGGTCCATAATCCCAAGCGTTAGCTAACCCACCATAAATCTCACTACCTTGAAAAATATAGCCATAACTTTTACAATAGTTTACCAATTCTTCCATCGTTAAATTATTTTTTTCTTCCATTTTTTCCTCCCTTAAAAAGAAAAACTCCTAAAAATTTTAGGGGTGAGCTTCGCCCACGGTTCCACCCTAATTATTCTTTAGAAGAATTCTCATTATTATATAGCTCTGGTTTTCCACACCGTCATCACTTATTTCCTAAATTATATATTAACTACTTAATTTTTTCAACTAATTTTGCTAATTTTTGCGCCTCCGGGCTCTTTATTTTGACATATTTTAAATAACAATCAGAACATAATGGTACATATTCATATTCTTCTTTAGTTCCATCATCTATAATGATAGTAGGTCCTACATCAGTAAATTCATTTTTTTCTTTTCGGGCATTAAATGTAGCTTTTTTACCACAATGGCAAATACTACTACTACCAATTTCCTCAATTATATCCGCAATAGCAAAAGCTTCTGATATTCCTTCACTAAATATTTCACCTTTAAAATTACTTTTTAAACCATAACATAATACGGGAATATTTATTAAATGAGCAATCATCCATAATTCTTTTATTTGTTCTTTATTTAAAAGTTCTACTTCATCAACTAAAATTATTTTAGCAGTATAATAAATTTTATAATTTTTTTCAGTTAATAAAGATTCATTTTCTTCTAATAAAATATCAACTTTTTTACTAAGGCCAGTTCGAGACGTAATGGAATCATTACCTTTGGTATCTGTAATTGACTTAATCAGAATAGTTTTAAAATTATTTTCATTATAACTATGCGCTGTTTGTAAAATATTTAAAGTTTTACCGCCATTCATTGTACTATACTTAAAAACCATATCTGCCATTTTATCACACCTCTATCTTTTTCTTTTTCGAGTTACTGAGTTTACCACTTCTTTAATATTTATATTATTATTCCTTATTTCACATTCTTGAATTAAAGTTTCAACATAATTCAATTTTCTTTCTTGTTCGATATTTTTTTCCTTTATTATATCTTTCTCACAACATTTTCTAGAAAATTCATTAATTGTTTCAACTAAATATGGATTTTCAATAGCTATTTTTAATAAAACATTATAAACTCTATTTTTATCAAAAGGCGTTTGCAACAAAGAAGTATCACCTAAAGCAAAGTTAACTAATGGTAATGACATACCCATAGCTCTTAGTTCTTTATTCTTTAATAATAAAGTCACAAATATGCTTAAGTTTTCTTTTTGACACATATTTATTTTTTTAACGCCTTCCATAAAATATTCAAAATCATCATTTAAATCATACCCAAACAAAAAGTATAAAATTCGATTGGCATTAAAAACGTTGGGTGATACATTAATCATATTGGCAATTTTTAAAATAATATTTTTATTTTCTAACTTATCGAGTTTGACCATGGAGGTTAAAGATAATATCGCATTAACATTAAAACTAGCCTTTGATTCATTAATTATCTTTGCAAATGGTATCGCTAAATCTGCATCAATATAATTTTTATTCATAAATACATGACTAATTCCTTCAGCATTAAAATAATTAGGAGAAGCACAGATTAAGTAAGCACCCTCTAAAGCCATATTGGCATTTATTGCATCTTCATTAGTTAATACATTATATAAATATTTTACATGATTTTCGTTAGTAATTAATTTAGCTCCCTCATAAAAGATATTAGATTCAATTGCTTTTTCTTGTGCAAAATATTCACTTAAATAATAGGCGTTCGTAGTTCCTATGGCATCATTAACTAATTTAGCCCCAATAAAGTTAACATTATGTTTTATAGCCACTCTATTAGTTAAAATTTTATAAACGTATTCAGCATATCTGCTACTTGAATAAATTTCTAGAGCTTTCATAATATCTTGTGGACTCAATTTTAAAGCCAAGTAAACGGCATTTTCAAATTTATATTCATTAATGTTGGCTAATTTTTCAAGTGTCTGTTCATCTAACGATAATATTTTATTAATACTTTGATCATCTAAATTTAACTTATTTAATTTTTTTAACAAATTAAGCACCATACTTCTTTTCATTTTACTCCATATCTCCTTAATTTAATTATAACTACTTATTAATTTTATTTCAATAAAAGCTTTAACATTCTCTTTTCTAAATATGAAAAAAAGTTCTTGTTAGAACTTATAGTTTTCGAATAGTTTTCAGAAAATCTTTACTCTTCAAATAAAGACCCGTATATTCATCATAAAATACTTCTAAAAACTGATTAATTTCATTTATAACATCTTCTTTTAAAGATAATTTACTAATACTTTTAATATCTATCAAATAATACATATTTATAACTTTAACTAAAGAAATAGGAACTATTCTTTCGTTAGTATAACATTTTTTACAAATAAGTCCTCCTCTTTCACTTGATAAAGTAACAATTTCTTTTTTTTGACCACACATAACACAACTGGTTAGGTTTAACCCTACACCTAAATAATCTAATAATTTTACTTCCATTATATTAGTAATAACTACCGGATTCAATCCTTCGTCAATTTTTAAAAGAGATGCAAGGAAATCATCATAAATTTTTTTATCTTGACTTTGTTTTAATACTTGACTTACTAAATCACATAAATAAGTAGCATAACTTACTAATAAAATATCATTCTTAATATTTTTAAAATGATTTATAATATCAACATTCTTTAAAAGTGATAATTTATCTTTTTTGTAATAGATTTGAAAATTAGCATATGTTAATTTCATTGTACCAGCTCGCAAATTACTCTTAATTGACATAGCATTCTTACACATTATGCCAATTATGCCATACTCTTTAGTATAAACATTAATAATTTTAGAACTTTCTCCATAAGGAGTTTCTTTTAAAATTATACCCTCAACCGAAATTAACATACTACCACCAACAAACTATTTACATTTTTTATAATTTAAATAATCTTCTACTTTACCACTATTTTTAAATTTTTCCCAAGCTTCCTTTTTATTCATAAAATCACCTTCCTACTAATATAATGGGAAGGTTTTATTTTTTTTATTCATAATCAAAGAAACCTAATTCTTTTAAATATCTTTCTTTATCTTTCCAATCTTCAATAACTTTAACATATAATTCTAAATATACTTTTTTATTTAACAAAAGTTCTAGATCTTTCCGAGCTAAAATGCCAACTTTTTTTAACATTTCGCCCCCAGAACCTATAATAATTTTTTTTATGTTTTGTTTATCCACTATGATATCAACAGAAACATTAACTATATCTTTTTTATCTTCTAATTTAGTACAATTACAAGTTATAGAATGCGGAATTTCATCCATAGTATTTTGCAATAATTTTTCTCTTACAAGTTCACCCGCCATAAACTTAATACTACTACTTGTAATGGTATCATCATCATAATATTTAACATCATCTTTTAAATATTTTTTAATAACTTCAATTAAATGTTGAACATTATCATTTTCTAAAGCCGAAACTGGTACAATTTCGGAAAAAGAATAATCTTTATATTCATTAATAGCCATAATTAGGGTCTCTTTAGATACTTTATCTATCTTATTAATAACTAAAATAACCGGTATTTTATTTTCTTTTAAAGTATCCATTAAAAATTTGTCGCCTTTACCAATACCACTTTCTATGTCCACAACTAATAAAACAACATCTACATCTTTAGTTAAGGCATAAGCTTGTTTATTCAAAACCTTTCCTAATTTATTTAATGGTTTAGAAATTCCTGGCGTATCAACAAAAATAATTTGATAATCTTTTTCATGGTATATGCCTTCAATAATATTTCTAGTTGTACCTGATACTTTAGATGTTATGGCAATCTTACGATTAATTATACTATTTAAAAGAGTGCTCTTTCCAACATTAGGACGGCCAACAATACTTACAAATCCACTTCTCATAGTATCTTACCTTCCAAATATTTTAAGGAATAATTCAATAAAATAAGGCATAAAAATAATCAAATTTACAACTACTGATATAACAGTCATAAGTCCAGTCGCGGCTGATCCACAATCTTTAGCAATTTTGGCATATTCATTATACTCTTGAGTTACCATATCTACTGTTGCCTCAATCGCTGTATTTATAAGTTCAATAATGGCAATTAATACTAAACTGCCAAAAGAGATTACCCATTCTAAAAATTCAATATCAAATAAAATACCAAAAATAATTATAATACACGCTACTAAAGTTTCTAACAGAAAACTTGATTCATTTTTAAAACAATATGAAAGACCTTGCAACGAATATTTACATTTATTTAATACGTTTTTTATTAGTCCAACTTTTGTTTTTTCTTTAAAATTTGGTGATGTTCCTTCTTGTTTTTTCGTCTTCATCCAAAATTACCTCCTGTAATGCAAACATTTCTTTTTCTTCTTCTTTATTTGTATGATCATATCCTAATAAATGTAATAAGCCGTGACAAGTAAGAAAAGCAAGTTCTCTAGTTTCCCCATGCCCATATTCATTAGCTTGCTCTATCATTCGCGGTATACAAATAAAAATTTCACCTAAAAATCTAATTTTATTATACACCTTACGGGCATTATCTTCAAATGCAAATGATATAACATCGGTAATTTTATCTAACCCGCGATATTCTCTATTTATTTCTTGAATTTTTTCATTACCTACAAATACAATACTAAAAGTTGCATTTTTAACTTTTTCATGCTTTAAGGTTCTTTTTATTACACCATCTAAATAACTATAATCTTTATCATATCCATATTCATTTGTTATTTTATAATCTATCATCTAAATATAACTCCCCAATAACCCAAAAAATATATAATCAATAAAGCTATTATTATAATATATAAAATATTATAGAATAAATCACTTTTAAAGAAATCTGGCAAATGTCTATTTATTGCAGATAATCCTATATACAATAAATAACCTAAAATACCACCAATTACATTTAATATTATATCATCAACATCAAAAGATCTGCCAATATGTAATTGAACAAATTCCACTGCTATACTAGTCACAAATGTCGTAATTAGTACGGGCCATACTTTTTTAGGAGAAACATAAGCGCCGATTAAATAACCAAAAGGAATAAAAATAATTATATTACCAAAAACATTATAATTAAACATTTTAGTTCCAAATTCATATCTTAGTATCTCCGAAAAAGGAGCTAAATTAATTCCACTTGTACTATTTAATTCAGATTTTGTTAATATTTCAAATAATAACCAAATATATATAATTGAAAATAAATAACTTAATTCTTTATGTAGACAAAATCTTTCTCGATGATTTTGAAGATAGAAAAATCTAATCAAACTTATGGCGACAATAAAAACCACTAACATTGGCCATATTTCATTCATTATTTGTCTCGCTAGATTCACTACCATCAACATTTCCTCCTTTTATAATGCTTACTTCCCCAATATTTTCTTTCGTGGCAATAAATATTTCTAAATATATTGTACTATCATTTACTTCATTTTTCAAAACTTTTTGATAAATTATCTTTTCATTGTCATTTAACGTTAAATTAATCTTTTCTATCGCTAAGTTAATTCCCTTTTTATAAGCCTCATCTTCCGTTAATTCCCTTTTAGCATTAACAAACTCTTTTTCTTTAACCAAATTTATTTCAAAATCATTTAATTTATAAAGATTTATTTCTTCTGTTTTTTTATTTTCAATTCGACTTTTAAAAATATCATATTTATTATCATTTATTTTTAAACTTAAATTAAAACGATTTTTACCAGTATAATTGATATAATTTTCTTTTAAGGGAACTTCCACTTTTACTTTATACCAAACTTCGCCATAAACTTCACCCGTGGCACAAACCATATTTTTTACTTCTTCATTATGAATTATATCCCCTGATAAAATAATATCTCCTTTTAAAACATAATCATTTATTTCTTTTAAAGCCATGCCCCTATAAATATTTAAACTTAAAATTTTAGCATCTTTTTTTGCAATTAAATTACAGTGGTCATAAGTTTCTAAATCTTTTGGTAAATTTTTTTCAGTTACATTAACAATCATTATTAAACCATCATATTTTATTTCTAGCCATTCTAAAGTATCTTTATTATTATCCAGAATTTTATTAACTATTTTCTCTACTTGATGATGACTTTTTTTAAGTCTTAAAGTTGTCAGTCCATATTCTTTTAATTCTTCTTTTAATAAATTTTGAATATTTTTATTTGCACTTTTTATTTCAACTTTAAATATAATGTTATTACTTAATAATAATATTATAATGCCTAAAATTATCCCCATTGTAAAAAATTGATATTTTTTAATTATATCTTTAATTTTAAAAATTCCCGAGTTATCATAAAGTTCTATTTCATAACTAACCAAATATTTTTTTAATCTTTTATAATCTTTCCAAGCTGTTTTAATTAAAATATAATCTTTTTCTTTTTTATTATCATAGATAGTTATTCCAATATCATTTAATTTAATAAAAACACTATAATAATTTTGAGCTTGTATTTTTACCCAAACAATTTTATTATTCATATTTAAACTCTACTTTCAAAATACTACCTAAAATAAGTAATTCTTGTTTAGTCATTTGCTTTATTTTTAAATTTGTCCCTTCAATCATTATCACTTTACTCTTTTGCCTGATAATAATTTCTGTATCACTTAGTTTATTTAACTTTTGATAATTAAAGACATGCAAATGATTTTCATATATTGTTATGAAATCTTCTAAATCAAATAAATAATTTTTAAAGTATTCCTTAAAATGTAAATTCTTCATCTCTATATTATATTTTTTTGATAATAAAAAAATGAAATACTTATTAAAAGCATTCCATTTTATTTGCTTAATTTGGCTTTTACTATTCCACTAACTTTTGACATATCGGCGTTTTTAATATTTTCCGTAACAAATTTCATAATTTGTCCCATATCTTTCATACTAGTTGGTTTTAACTTTTCAAAAGCTTCATTAATAGTTTTTTCGATTTCTTCATCACTTGCTGCAGCTGGTAAATATTCACTTATTATTGCTATTTCTTTTTTTAAATCTTCAACTGTTTCTAATTTACCTAAATCACTATATTCTTTCATTGAATCTGTTCTTTGCTTTACTTGTCTTTTTAAAACGTTAATAACCATGTCATCTTCTAACTTAGTTATTTCAACTTTGTTGTTAATTGCCTCTAATTGTAAAGCACTTTTTAACATTCTTAATACAGATAATCGAAATTTGTCGCCACTCTTTAAAGAATTTTTTAAATCATCGTTGATTTTCTCAAACATAAAAATTCCTCCTTAATTATGATTTCTTTTATGTGAATTTTTGATGCCTTCTTCTTTTTTTATTCTTCTTTCAACTCCAGGTTTAATATGAAATTTTCTTTTTTTAAGTTCTGAAGGGACTCCACTTCTGGCAACTTTAACTTTAAATTTCTTTAAAGCACTATCAATATTACCATTTTGTACTACAACCTTGGTCACAATTTCGCCCTCCCTTCGCTTTACTAAAGCATATTATAGCACTTACCATCCCATTTGACAACAAAAAAAGCCAAATAATCGAAAATACTAGGCAAAAAATTGTCAATTAATTATTCATTTACAATAATTTTTTGACACAACTCTTTTTATAGTTGACCCTAGACTTCTGCCATAGTTAAAAATTGATTTCATGAAATTAATAACAGCATCCACAAGTGCTCCCGACAAACTTCCACCTTTTACTAATAGTAAATCTTCATCTTTTAACATTTTTACCTCCTTCTAACATTTATTGGGATTTATATAACCATCCCAAACTCCTATTAAAAAAACTGCAATTCCAGTTAATACACCAGTTATAAAACCAGCTAATTTAATACTGAAAGCTCCTCCTACTACATTCATCATTTCTTCATTATTTAATACTTTCAATTTATTACCTCCTCTACTTAAATAATTCTAAAATGTATTTAATAACTTTTTGCTTTCCATAATAAATAGTAACTTCTCCTACTTCATTATTAAAAGCTTTACCATCTATAGTTAACTCAACTGTTTGCCAAACTTTATTATCAACTATTTTATATTCGCCAAAATCTTTAATTTGATAACTTATCTTTGTCTTATTAAATTCTAATGTCTTACCTTTTTTGATTTTATCAGAGAGTGAGTTTTCTATTTCAATTGTCAGTATTCCATCATTTATAAAACCATAACAAGTTATCTTTTGATTAATCGAAGTAAAAAAAGCTAAAAAGACTAAATAGAAAATTAAAAATATAATACCAACAATAATTATAAAAAAGTTAATCTGATATAATTTTTGTAATTTGTCATAGTTAATTTGATAATAATTCATTCTTGACTCCAATCTCTATAATTTTTGAAAAAGCTTTTGTTTGATTTTTATGCGATATATAGATAATTGTTTTATCTTGAAAATATTCTCGAATATTTTTGATAATTTTACTTTCTAATTTATAATCAACCTCACTTAACGCTTCATCTAAGATAATAATATTACTTTTTTTAAGTAGTCCTCTTGCTAATATGATTCTTTGCTTTTCACCTCCTGATAAATTTTTGGAATGTGGTTCGATTAATGATTCATAACGCATTGATTTTTTATTAACTATATCTTCGATTGCACATAATTTGCATATTTCCAAAAATTTATTTTCTTGCACATTACGTCCTAGCAAAATATTTTCTTTAATTGTTCCTGTAAAAAGTTTTTCATCTTGAGAAACATATAAAATATTTTTTCTTATCGTATTAAGATTTAAATCTTTAATATTTTTATTATCAATAGTTATTTCTCCTTTTATATTATCAAACTCTTTATATAACAATTTACAAATAGTGCTTTTCCCAACTCCTGATGGTCCATTTAATAAAACGTGCTCTTTATCATTAATATTTAAATTTACATTCTTTAAAATATAATCATAATTATTATAAGAGTAACTAACATCTAAAAATTTTATATTTCCTTTTAAATTTAATTTAGCTTCTTCATTTTTTTCTTCTTCAATATTAATAAACTCTGCTATCTTTGCAAATGTTGCTTTAATATAATTAAATTTTGGTAGTAAATTAATAATATTTTGTATCGGATCAATACAATAAGATAATAAGAAGTTAAAGGTAAAAAGATCAACCAAATTTATAAGTCCCTGATAAATACACCAAAACCCATAAGAATTTATAACAAATAAAGAACATTCGATAAAGAAACTTTTGCCTAAATTTGTTAAATTCACAAAGCTATTAAATTTAAAATTATTATATAAAAATCTCGCTAGATGCCTTTCTATTTTTTGTAATATATTATCTTTAATGTTTAAATTTTTAATACTTTCAAGCATATCGATTTGCTCAGTTATTAAGCTATTAAAATCAGTTTGATAATCGACATTTTCTAAAACCTTTAAATATATAATTTTGCTGATTATAAAACCATAAATTATATAAAATATTAGGAAAATCAATAATATAAAAAACAATTTTTCATTAATTATATATAAGATAACCATAGATGCCAACATTAAAAGTGAATCAAGGATACCGGAGACAAAAATTTCCGAAAATAAATTTTTGATATTAGCAAGTTCGCCAATTCTCGTTACTATTTCTCCTGTCATTCGACTTTTAATATTTTTTAAAGGGAGTGAAAAAATATGCTCTATAAAATCCGGATAAATATAAGTATCAACTAAATTACTTAAATGATTTTCATAATAATCTCTTATAAAATAGATAAATATTTTAATCAATACTAAAGTTCCAAAAGCAAAGACAATATATTTTAAATAATTTAAATCAATACTTAATGCATTACTTCCAACTTTTAAATAATAACTACTAATAATAGACAATATAATCCATAGTATACTTGTTATTACTATTTTTAAAACAAGAAACTTTTCCTTTTTAATAATGTTTAAAAATAGTTTACTAATGGTTATGCCTTTAGCCATTTTAATTATTGGTACTCGTGGATGCATTAAAATTAAATGTCCTGTAAATATGTTAGCAAAATCATCTATTAACATTTTTTTATCACCAACGCCTGGATCCATTAAATAAACAACGTTGTTTTTAACACATTTTATAACAACAAAATGTTCTAGTCCATTTTTCATAATTACATGTGCAATTAAAGGAAATTTTAAAGTTGACGATTTTAAATTTTTTTCTAATATTCCCACTGCATCAAATCCCCACTTTTTTAAAGCGTTAACTATATGATAAGCAGTTGTACCTTTCATATCAGTATTTGTATCTTCTCTTAGTTTTTCTAAAGATACATAACCGCCGTAATACATAAAAATCCATTCCATTGCACAGACACCACAATCTTTTGAATCTCTTTGAATGACCGGTTTAATATGTTTCATTTTTCCTCCCTTCACTAATTACTTACGTCTTTTTTTTACCTTTTCCTTTTTTTTAAATTTAATTTATGAAATTTTTTATACATAACAACATAATATTTAGTAGTAATGAGGAGAGAGATATGATAAATAAACAAAATTTATGGTTTGTAACTTTATTTTCTTTAATTTTGATCTTGGGAATTTATTATGTAAGCATAGATGATGAAGTCGCTAATGTTTTAAAAACTGAAGAAAATAAAAATGATAATCAAGTAATTGAAATTACGGAATCAGATGTTTTAGTGGCTTTAGAAGTAGAAAATGATGAAGAAAAACAAGCATTATTAGAGGAATATCAAGATATTCTTTTAGATAGCGAAAGTACTTTAGAAGAAAAAAATAATGCTTATGAAAATATGCAAAAATTAAATAATTCAAAAGCGGAAGAAACTAAAATTAAAAATTTAATTAAAGAAAAATTTAATCTAAATTCATTTGTTAAATTAAATGAAAAATCCATTAGTATAACGGTGGCTTCCAAAAGTCATGATACTACTAAAGCTAATGATATTATAAGAGCAGTTCAATCTTTATACGAAAGTGAAATGTATATTACAGTTAAATTCAATGAATAAAATTCTAAAAAAAAATCTACACAGTTTTGTAGATTATTTTTTTATCTTAACTATTTTTCTTAAATAAGCATCATTTTTATGTTTTTCATAATATTCCGGATTTAACCAAATATATTTAAAATTTTCCCACATATTTTGACTTTTTAATTCTTCTTTTTCGCGATTTAATTCTTTAGTCGTTAAAATTTCCTTGTTTGGTAAAAAAGATTCTAAAATATAGCTAATAAAAGTAATTATTTCCATTACAGTGGCTGGAAATAATAACCAAAAGTATAATTTGCTATCTTCAAGTGCTAGGATACTATTTCGAAAATTCATACTTAAAAAACTGATATTAGCAATATCACTAGCCATAAAAGTAGCAACAACACAAATAGCTAAAACCCATACTTTAGCTTTACCAATAATATTAGATTGCACATTCATATTCTTTTTATATTTAATAAATTGAACAATAATAATTAATATTTCAAAGATTATTGGAATTAAAGCATATGGAGTAATTAAAAACAAAACAACAAAATTAATTATGGTAAATAATTTATCTGCTACGCCATCAAAAAGCGCCCCAAAAAAGGTTGAAGCATGAAATTTCCTAGCTAGGATTCCGTCAACACTATCAGTTAAATAACAAATCAAAGAGACTAACCCGACAACAAAGCCACCCATTTTTCTATAAACAGGAATTAAAATTATAGTTCCAATAATTCTTATGAGTGTTAATAAATTAATTAATATTATTTTAAAAGCCATTATGTTCACCTCTTTGCTATTTTAAAATTTCTTACCATTTAAATAACTTTCTATATTCATTATGTTTTTACCAATTGGTTTAATTATATCAAAATAAATGATTCCGTCAATAGTTCCAATCCCTAAACTATTTTTATTAACATATACTTTACCAACTTCACTTTTTACTATTTCAAAATGACTTTTAACAATTTTTATTTCTTCCCCATTTATTGTTGTTTTTGTTAAAGGCCATGGACTAAATGCTCTAATTTTATTATAAATATTTTGCGCTGAATCATTAAAATCTAATTCTTCCATCTCTCTTTTTATCATCGGAGCTATTGTAGCTTCTTCATCATTTTGTTTAATTCTCTTAATATTAAGAGTTATTAAATTTTCTAAATTATCTTGAAGTATTTTAGCACCCATTTCACTTAAAGCATCATGTAAAATACCAACATCATCATCTTTTTTTATTTTATATTCTACTTTAGCAATAATATCCCCTGTATCCATATGTTCATCCATATACATTAAAGTAATACCAGTTTTTTCTTCTCCATTTATTAATGCCCATTGGATTGGAGCAGCTCCTCTATATTTAGGTAAAAGAGATGCATGAATATTAACACAACCATATTTTGGATAATCAATTAGTTCTTTTGGTATTATTTTGCCATAAGCACAAGTAACAATTAAATCTGGTTTATATTTAATTATTTCTTCATATTCTATTTTTATATTATCAGGTGTTAATACCGGAATATTATTTTTTATAGCTAACTCTTTTACTGGTGATGGTGTTAAAATTTTCTTACGACCAACATAAGCATCTTTTTTTGTAACTACTAAAACAACATTAACATTTTCAATTAAAACTTCTAAAGGTTTTAATGAAAATTCGGGTGTCCCCATATATACTACTCTTACATCTTTATGCATAATAATCACCTAGTAATATTATAAAATAAAATGTTTAAAAGCACTACTATCTTTTAACTTTTTATAGCAAAGCTTATTATGTTCAAAACATTTAAGTTCCTAATCCATCTATATAATTAATAAATATTTAAATGCAATAAAATCAATATTTTTATAGTTTTACCAACATCATTTACTTCCTCCATTAAGTTAAACTATTTATTCTGATTCTATTTCTAATCTTTTTTCTATATCTTCTATACTAGGTAAAGTGTCCTCTAAAAATTCTGGAATTTCTGACAATATTTTATATTCGCTTACACCAATAGGTTTATTTATATCTTTCAAAGCTAGTTCTGCAGTTACCTTCTTTTTATCTTTACAAAGTAATATGCCAAATGTAGGGCTATCATTTTTATCTTTAATATATTTATCGATAGCGCTTAAATAAAAATTCAATTTACCAGCATATTCTGGCCTAAATTCTGTTGTCTTTAATTCAATAACCACATAACTTCTAACTTTTAAATTATAAAACAATAAATCAATATAATAATCTTCATTTTCTATTTCTAAATGATACTGTCTACCAATAAAGGCAAAACCCTGACCAAGTTCTAATAATAATTTAGTTATATTATTAGTTAACTCTCTTTCAATATCTAATTCTTTAACATCTTTATCAGCAGTTATAAAATCGAAAATATAAGGATCTTTTAACAATTCTTTTGCTTGTTTATTATTAGGTGTTGGTAAAGTTTCATCGAAATTAGTAGTTTTATTTTCTAAAAGAGCTTGTCTTTCATATAACTTACTTGCTATTTGATGTGTTAAAACCGAAACAGACCAACCATTTTCTATTGTTTCTTTTGCATACCATTTTCTGATTTTTTTATCTTTCACTCTATCTAATAATATTTGATTATGATTCCAAGACAATTTTGCAAGGACTCCTTGCAAAAATTCATCATTATCAAATTCACTAGCAAATTTTTGCATATATCTTAAATTTCTTGCAGACATACCTTTAATTGTAGGAAACTCTATTTTTAAATCTTTTGCTAAAGTATCAATAAAAGATGTTCCCCATTTATTATTTTCAATTAACTTTAAGCCAATATGGTAATACATTAAAATTAAATCTTTATTTGCATTTTCAACAATCTTGTTTCTAGTTGCAATTAGTGTTTTTTTGATATCAGTTAATACTTCAAAATATTTATCATTCTTTTCTAACATAATTTTCCTTTCATATAGATTTTATCCAAAGTATATAACCAATTTAACTTTGAATCATCCATTCCTCCTGTATTTTATACATCTTATAAATATACAATACCACTAATAAAATAATCTGAAAAGAATAAATTTTACAATTTTTTTTGGTTTATTTATATTTCTAATTAAAAAGTCGCGATACTTTTGCAAAATATCACAACTTTTAATTAATATTCAAGCCTTTAAATATAGTCTTTTCTAATTCATACTCCCTAAAATAAGTCCAACTAATTCTTCAATATTTTCCGTATAAACCATCATTGCTTCTAAATAATCTTCATTTGTGCCATTATTGCCTTCGATATCACTTATTTCTTTACTTTTTAAAAACTCAAATGCTATTCCATGTTCAACTGCAAATTTAAGTAAGAAGGCTATTATTAATTTTTGCTTTTCAATTATTTCATTATTTTTTTCATCTACATTTAATTTAACAAACTCATCCATAAAAGCTGTAAATACTTTTTGTTTTTCTTCCATCATCTGGACATACCTCCAAATTCTTGGCCTTGGACCATTTGCATTTGATATAAAGAGCTCATACTTTGTAATTTCTTTTTCATATCAACATATTCTGGTGGTAAAGTAGTCACTGCACTTTGAGCTAACTTTTCATCCATAGTGGCTTCATTTTCTTTTATATTTTCTCTATCATTTCTTGCTCTTTCATATAGTTCATCTTTTTTAAGGCCATCATCCCACTCTTGATATCTTTCAGCTTTACTTTCTATTGCATGGGCATCTGCTACAGCTTTTTTCGCATCAGATTCTAATCTTTCATTTTCTTCTTGCAAACTATATTCACCATTTCTAATATGTATTTTATCTTGTTGCAATCCTTGATTATTTGTTAAAATTTCATCATAAGTTCTAACTGCTTTTTCAGCATATTCCATCTTACTACTAATATTATCTCTTTTTTCTTGTAATTCTTTACTTTTATCACTTTCTATTTTTAAAGCGCCATCTAATAAAGTAGTAATTTCATTTATTTTTTCATTATATTTACTATATTTTTTATCAGTTAAACTAGGATTTGTAATTAGACTTTTTATAGTTTCTAAATCTAATTGTAATTGATCAGATGCTCTTAATTTATCTAATGCTTCAGCTGAAATAGCAATTACTTTTGGTGGTAAGGCTTTTTCAATCGCTGCTACTTCTTTTTTTATTTCTCTTTGTAATTCTACGTTTTTCTTTTCCGAATAAATTGCAGGATTTTTTAAAGTAATAGCTAAAGCATTTAAGGCTTGTTCAAAACTAATATCTTCTTCCTTTTTTAAATCATAAGCTTCATCTATTTGAGCTTTCTTTGCTTCATATTCTGGTTTGGCTTCATTTTCAGCTGTCACAGACATAATTTCTTGCTCAAAAGGAACACTACCTTTATTCATTAAAGAATGTCTACCTATTGTTTCAAACTCTCTTGCTACACTTTCATAATTTTGTCTTTCATTATCATATTCTTTACCTGATGGTATATGAGCTAAAACATTATCATTTAATTTTAAACAATATTCCGTTTGTTTAAAAAATCTTTCTTGTAATTTTTCTATATCACCATTTATATTTTTTCTTAAATCATTAATCTCTTCTATGGCTTTTTTGGCACTTTTATTTTCTTCAAGTTCTTTTTGTAAAGGTTCAAATGGCATAGTTTTAACAAACATGTTATTAACTTCAATTAATTTTGTTATATTATCTAGTATTCCTAATAATTCTCTTAATCCTAGTTTAAGTGTTCCTAACTGCTTACTTGCTTTCCCACTTAAATAAACATGATCAAAATTTTCAACAGTGCCTCTTAAAGTTGCCTCATAGCCTAAAAGACTATCGTAATTCATCAAAGATTCAAATTTAATTGGATCCATTATTTAACCTCTCTTTCATTGTATTAATTACTTCTATAACTTCATTATCTTCGACACTTTCTAAAGATATTTCCCCATTAGTAGTTACCACTAAATTAACATATAAAGCTATATTGTTATTATCTAATACTTTATTATCTGTATAAACTAAATAATTACCATTATCATTTTTTACATAAGCAATAATTTCATATTCTTTACCAGAAATAATGATTTTATTATTTTCTTTTATTTCCATAAGCGTCCCTTTCTATTTTTATTCAATTATATAATAACACTTGCCCTTTTGAAAAGCAAATTAAGTGGACACACTATTTACAATCATTTCACGTCAAGTTTTCTTTAACTTACAAAAAAAAAGAAGCCAATTAAGCTTCTTCACATTTTTCAATTTGCACCATTATTTTTATACCATTAACATTTATTTCTTCTTTATCTAATTCTTTTTTAACTATATTAATTGCTAATGTTTCATTCTTAATATATTCTTCGAATTTTTCCATAACTTCCGTAAATTCATCACTTTCATAATAAATATTAATGCGATCGCTGACATCAAATTCTTGAACTTTTCTTATATTTTGAATTTTAGAAACAAATTCGCGGGCATTTCCTTCCATAATTAAATCATCAGTTAAATTAACATTTAAAATAATAAATAGATTATCTAATACTCCAACATTAAATCCTTCTTTAGAAGTTATTTTTAAATCAAACATATCTTTTGTAATAACTGTATCTTCAAATTTAACAGTTTCAGTATTTAACTCTCTTAAGTCACAAGTTTGTAAAAATTCTTCATATGCTTTAATTTTTGGACCAAATACTTTACCAACATTTTTATAATTTGGTTTTAAAGTAATATTCATATATTTAGTTAAATCATCTTCACTTAAAATTTCTTTAACATTTAATTCTTCTTTAATAAGGGGAACTAAATTACTAATTTTTTCATATATTTTACGATCAATAATTGCTTCTTTTAAAGGCGTTCTTACTTTTATTTTCGCTTCTTCTCTAACATTTCTACCAAGAGAGATAATATTTCTTACATAATCCATTTTCTCTTCTAATAAAACATCAATTACTAATTCATCACTAACTGGATAATCTTCTAAATGAACAGATTCCCCACCTGTTAAATTACGATACATTTCTTCACTTAAGAAAGGCGTAATTGGTGCAATTAACTTAGAAAGACCAACTAAAACTTCATAAGTTGTGATGTATACTGATTTTTTAGAATTATCTAAAGTACTTCCCCAGAAACGATTTCGACATCTTCTTATATACCAATTTGATAAATCATCAGAAACAAAACTTGTTAAATATTTGACAACTTTATTTAAATCATATTCTTCAAAAGAATTAGTTACATTTTTGATTAAAGTATTATATTTTGATAATAACCATTTATCAATTTCTTCTCTATCTTTTATTGGCACATTACATCCATCTGTATCAATGGCATCAACATTAGCATACATACAGAAGAAATTATAAGAATTCTTTAAGGGATTAAAGAATTTTGAATATACTTCTTTTAATCCTTCGATATCAAATTTTAAAGGTGTCCATACAGGAGAAACATAAGGAAGATAGAATCTTACAGTATCTGCGCCATATTCTTTAATAGTTGTAAAAGGCTCAACTATATTGCCTCTACTTTTACTCATCTTTTTACCTTCAGCGTCAAGTAGTAAATCATTAACTAAAACATTTTTAAATGGACTAACACCTTTTAAGAAAACAGATATAACCATTAATGTATAAAACCATCCTCTAGTTTGGTCGATTCCTTCACAAATAAAGTCAGCTGGAAATTGCGTTTCCCAAAAATCAACATTTTCAAATGGATAATGATATTGCGCAAATGGCATAGAGCCAGAATCAAACCAACAATCTAGGACATCAGGTATTCTCTTCATTTCTTTACCACATTTTGGACATTTTAAATATACATTATCGATATATGGCTTATGTAAATCTAAATCATCTTTTAATGGTTTAGTAGACATTTCTTTTAATTCCGCGATAGATCCTACCATATGATTATAACCACATTCACATTTAAAGTAAGGAATTGGACTACCCCAATAACGACTTCTAGAAACATTCCAATCTTTAGCGTTAGCTATCCAGTTAGCAAATCTTTTTTCCCCAACATAAGAAGGATACCAATTAACATCTTTATTAGCTTCAACCATTTTATCTTTAAATGCTGATACTTTAATATAATAACTTGGCATTGAATAATAAATTAAAGGAGTATGACAACGCCAACAATGTGGATAATCATGCATTACTTTTTGACGTCTAAATAATTTATCATTTTCTTTTAAATAATCAACAACTTCTTCATTAACATCAAAAACAAATTTTCCCTTCCATAATCCAGCATTATAACAGCCATCTTTACCTACAGGGTTTAAACTTGGTAAATCATATTTTTTACCAACATTAGCATCATCTTCACCAAAAGCTGGAGCAATATGTACTATTCCTGTACCATCAGACATAGTAACATATTCATCACATGTAACATAGAAAGCTTTTTTATCTACTTCTATTTCTGGTATTAATTGTTCATATTCTGTATATTCTAAAGTTTTACCTTTAAATGTATCTAATATTTCTGCTTCTTCACCTAAAACATCTTTGATTAATGCTGTAGCTAAAATAAATTTATTGCCCTTAGCTAAAACTAAAGAATAATCTTCATTCGGATTTACACATAAAGCAACATTTGCTATTAAAGTCCATGGGGTGGTAGTCCAAACTAAGAAGTAGACATCTTCCCCCTTTTTCTTAAAAGGAACATATACAGTAAGAGCTTGTTCATTGACATATTCTTGAGCAACTTCATGGGAAGCAAGTCCTGTACCACAATGAGGACAATAAGGTACTACTCTTGTTCCTTCATAAAATAAATTTTCTTCATAAAACTTCTTTAATATCCACCATTCAGTTTCAATATATTCATTTTTATAAGTTAAATAAGGATTTTCAACATCAATAAATTGACCCATTTTACTAGTTAAATCAGTAAAAGCACTTTCATTTTCTCTAATGCTTTTACGACATTCTTCATTAAATTTATCTATACCTAAAGCTTCAATTTCTTTTTTAGAAGAAATTCCTAATTTCTTTTCGACATGGTTTTCAATTGGAAGGCCATGAGTATCCCAACCTACTTTTCTAATTACTTTGTAACCTTTCATAACTTTATATTTACAAATGCAATCTTTTAAATTTTTAGATACCATATGATGTAATCCAGGGAATCCATTAGCAAATGCTGGTCCATCATAAAAAACAAAAGTCTTATTATTTTTTCTGTTTTCTATTTGACGAGCAGTTATTTTATTTATACCTCCCCAACTATCTAAAATATTTTTTTCAACAACTTCATATGGGCTTTTATCAAGTTCTTTAAAATTTTTCATAAAATCACCTTCCTAATAAAAAAATTCATAAACATAAGGACGTATTACCGTGGTACCACCTTATTTTATGAATTTAAATTCACCTTAACATTTTTAACGCCAATGAAACGAGTTACTTTACTTTACTTCAAATAACTGACTAAAAAGTGATATGAATTAATTATTTCCTATTAGTTTGCACCAACCACTAACTCTCTTTAGACTATCATTAATTCACGTGTCTTTCTCCGTCTTTTAAAATTACATTTTAAATTATATGCAAATTTTATAAATAAGTCAATAATTTTGCTCAATTTACACTGCTATTAAAACATTACCTGTTACACCAGCTTCTTCTAATCTCTTGTTTACCCAGTCTCTATTTTCTTCGTCTTTTACTATTATGGTTATGCCATCGGTTACCCCTCTAAACATACCGGCATAAGAAGTTACTTGACTAAAGTCCGCAATTCGCATGTCTAAAAATTCTAAGGAACTATCGCCCCAAAACATGCTACCTGTATTTGTTGCATTTTCGGTATTGAAACTAGATAAATCAAGATTTGTTATTTGACTCATTCCACTAAACATAGAGGACATATTTGTAACGCTACTTGTATTAAATCCCTTTACATTTAATTTTAACAACGACTTCATATTATTGAACATTCTTGACATATCAGTTACTTTCCCGGTGTTGAATTTTGATAGATCAAGTTCTTTTAAAGAACTTACACTTTCAAACATCATGCTCATAGTTGTCACATTGCCAGTATAAAAACTACTTACATCTAATTCAGTGAGTGAACTCATTCCTGCAAACATACTACCCATATTTGTTACTTTCATTGTATTAAAATTTGACACATCTAATTTGGTTACTCTACTTAAACCAGAAAACATACCATACGCAGTTGTTACTTTCTTGGTATTAAAATTCGATACATCAAATTCGCTACCTCTAATACCAAGTCCAAATTCACTAAAATTATCTATAGTCGCGGTGTCTAATTTACTAACATCTAATTTGTCCAAACTTGCCGAGCCAACAAAACATCGCCATACATTACTATTTAAATCACTATAAAAATTGCCAAATACAATATTTTCTAAATTGGATAGCCAAGAAAAAAAATAGCTAATATTTAATGAATATATTCTATCTTTGCTTCCTATATATAAATCATAATATTGTTCTTCTTCATCTGTCTCTTTTGAAATTTCTTCTAACCAACCTATAATGCTTCCTGCTGGCGATTGATTTTTACCAGTTCCAACGTTTGTTAAATCCCAAGTTTTAATCACTGATTCGGTATTTATATAATCAACAAAATAAATATTTTTAATATATTGTGCCCATTCTTCACTTCTAAAAGCACCGTATTGATTATTATATCCAGTACTAACTAAATAAACTGCTCTTTCACCAGTTAATTCACATTTTAAATCTGTAGTATCTATATCTATATTGATATCTTTTCCTGATATATAACTTTGGTCTGTTTCTTTATTTGTTAACTCTATATATGTTTCTATACTTTTACTATTATTTCCTACTATATCTAAACTGATTGGTATTGTTGTTTTGCCATTTGTGTTTTGAAGTGTTGATAAATCAATAACTTTGTGATTTGTTCCCCATCTTAGGAATACTTTTAAATCGTCTTGCTCTAATACTGGTAATATACTATTAACTCCATTATCAACAGTAATTGTAACATTCGCTGTACATCTATAAATATTATCGTCTTTTTTTGAGTTAGTTAGTGTAATTACTCCTATATCATGAAATCCTTCACTTTTGGTTTTAACATAATTATCTTCGTCGTCAGCATAGATTGTTCCTAAATTATCTAAGCTCATAGCAGAACCATCAACATTTAAATTTAATTTAGTAGTTGGATTTTGAATACTGGCAATAGCTACTCCCTCTGTACTTCCTGTTACTACTGTTTTATTATAATTATTTGAGTTTACTTCCACAGCAAAATAAGCATATGATGCCCCAATTAATAATACTAACAAAAATAATATTCCTATTATTAATTTTATATCGATTAATTTTTTCTTCTTTTCTCTTGTCATCTATTCCCAACTTCTTTATTTATTATTCTTCTTATATATTTTATTATACCACATACCCCCCCCCCCTAGGCAATAAAAAAAAGCCATTTAGGCTTGAAATTTGCAATTATGGTGCACCTGAAGGGACTTGAACCCCCACGGATATATCCACTAGATCCTAAGTCTAGCGCGTCTGCCAGTTCCGCCACAGGTGCAATCATAAAAATGGTGGACCTCGTAGGACTCGAACCTACGACCGCCCGGTTATGAGCCGGATGCTCTAACCAACTGAGCTAGAGGTCCATTGCTTTTTAATTATACTATAACTATTTTTAAACTGCAACCCTAAATAAAAAAAATATCAGCATTTATAACTGATATTTTAACGTTTATCTTGTAACATATTAAGTAAATCTATTTTAAACATATCTTTGGATGCATTTGCTTTAGAAATCATTATACCTTTATAAGTTGTAAGCTCTGACATATGGCCTTCTAACAAGATTTTAGCTGGAGTAATTTCTTCAAGCATAACTACTTCTTCTTTTAAATGAACAGTATAAATTAATTTAACTTCACCATGAATTTGTGCAAACATTTTGTCACTTGGTAATTTAAGTTCATATTTTTCAGTTCCTAATTTCTTATTTGATTCAATCTTTTCCCCTAAAAATTTACCATTTCTTAAAGCTGGATAATAATCAAAGTTAAGCTTTTTAAAAGCAAGCATATTATACTTCTTTAATGCTCTTTCTAATTTTTTAAATTCATTTTCATTAACGTAATCTAAAACGTAACCTTTCATTAAGACAACCCCCTAATTACGCTATAAGTATAGCATATAATTAAAAAAATGTCAACTACTTGTATATTTTATGTTAATCCTTTTTAGAAATGATACCTTATCATTAGTTAAAATGATACCATTATATCAATGATGTATAATATCTTT
>CANQYF010000002.1 GCA_947628075.1 uncultured Bacilli bacterium
AATTTAACCCATACATGTCCATATTGTCCACGTCCACCAGATTGTTTAATATATTTACCTTCACAATCAGCAGCTTGAGTTATTGTTTCACGATAAGCAACTTGAGGACGACCAATATTAGCTTCAACACCAAATTCATCTTTCATACGACGAACAAGTACTTCTAAGTGTAACTCGCCCATACCACTAATAACAGTTTGACCTGTTTCAGCGTCAGTTTTATATTTAAATGTTGGGTCTTCTTCAGCAAGTTTTTGTAATGCTTGTCCAAGTTTATCTTGATCAGCTTTACTTTTTGGTTCAATTGCTTCATCGATAACAGGCAATGGGAATTCCATACCATTCATGATAACTGGATTTTTTTCATCACAAAGTGTATCAGCAGTTGTAGTATTTTTTAAACCTACTAAAGCAGCAATTTCTCCAGTATATACATCCGTAATTTCTTTACGTTGGTTAGCATGCATTTGTAAAATACGACCAACTCTTTCTTTTACGTTCTTAGTACTATTTAAGATATATGAGCCGCTAGCTAAATGACCAGAATAAACACGGAAGAATGCTAAACGACCTACATATGGGTCAGTCATAATTTTAAAAGCCATAGCAGTAAATGGTTCAGAATCACTTGGATGTCTTTTAACTAAATTTCCATTAAAATCAGTACAATCTATTGCTTCTATATCAGTTGGAGCAGGCATGTAATCGATAACAGCATCTAATGCAAGTTTAATTCCTGTATTAGATAATGCACTACCACATACTACTGGGAAGAATTCAGCTTTTAAAACGCCTTTTCTGATAGCTCCCTTAATTTCAGCAACAGTTAATTCTTCACCCATTAAATATTTTTCCATTAGGGCGTCGTCAAATTCAACTGCTTTTTCAATTAATTCCGTTCTCTTTGTTTGAACTAGATCTTTTAAATCTTCTGGAATTTCTATTTCTTTATAATTTTCATGTTCATCAGCTCTATCAAATGTATACGCTTTTTGTTCAATTAAATCGACAATTCCATGAAATTCATTCTCAGATCCAATTGGCCATTGGATTGGAGCATAATTAACACCTAATCTTTTGTCAATTGTTTCTAAACTAAATTCAAAATCAGCTCCAAGCTTATCCATTTTATTAATAAAAAACATTCTTGGTACTTTATATTCTGTTGCTTGACGCCATACAGTTTCTGATTGTGGTTCAACACCAGCATTACCATCAAGTAAACATATTGCACCATCAAGTACTCTTAAGCTTCTTTGAACTTCTACAGTAAAATCTACGTGTCCTGGAGTATCAATAATATTTAAACGGTAACCTTTCCAATGCGCAGTTGTTGCGGCACTAGTAATTGTTATACCTCTTTCTTTTTCTTGTTCCATCCAGTCCATTTGAGATTCCCCATCATGAGTTTCTCCAATTTTATGAGTAATACCAGTATGAAATAAAACTCTTTCGGTAAATGTTGTTTTACCAGCATCAATATGAGCCATTATACCAATATTACGAACTTTATCAATAGTAACATCTCTTGCCATAATCTACCATCTATAATGAGCAAATGCTTTATTTGCTTCGGCCATTTTATGAGTATCTTCACGTTTTTTAACCGCTCCGCCTACACCATTACTAGCATCAATTATTTCATTTGCTAAATTTATAGCCATACCCTTTCCATTTCTTAATTTTGCATAATTAACTAACCAACGTAACGCTAAAGTTTGTGCTCTTTCATCACTTACTTCAGTTGGTACTTGGTAATTTGATCCACCAACACGACGAGATTTAACTTCAAGTGCTGGACTTATATTTTTAATTGCTTCATTAAATACATCCATTGCTTTTTTACCAGTTTGCTTTTCAACAGTTTCAAAAGCTTCATATAAAATATTTTGGGCTGTACCTTTTTTACCATCTAACATAATTGCATTAACTAATTTTGTAACAACTTTTGAATTATAAATAGGATCTGGTAACACATCTCTTTTTATTGCTCTTCTTTTACGCATAATTATCCTCCTTCTTTAAAATTTTATTTTCCTTTTTTAGTTCCGTATCTACTACGAGCTTGTTTACGATTTTCAACACCATGTGTATCTAGTGTTCCACGTACAATATGATAACGTACACCAATTAAATCTTTAACACGTCCACCACGAACAAGTACTACACTGTGTTCTTGTAAATTGTGTCCTTCGCCTGGAATGTATGCATCGATTTCTTTTCCGTTAGAAAGTCTAACACGTGCATATTTACGTAATGCTGAGTTAGGTTTCTTTGGCGTTTTAGTTCCAACTCTAGTACATACTCCTCTTTTTTGTGGACTTTTAACATCAGTTTGTTTTCTTTCTAATGTATTAAATCCTACATTAAGTACAGGACTTTTACTCTTTTTTGTCTTTTTTTGACGATTTTTCTTTACCAATTGATTTATTGTTGGCATTATTTTCTCCCTTCTATTAACACGAATCCAAGTGTGTCAAAATTGTTTTTAAATTAAGTTCTACCACAGTAGAACCTAATTAAAATGCGATATTAATATATCATTTCATTATATGTTTGTCAACATTTTTTAATACATTTTTAATAGTTTCTGGTTTGATAATCTTGGCAAGATATAAATCCAGCATAATTATTTATACCATCAACTTTGGTTACTAAAACATAACCACTGCAATTTTTACCATTTTTATCATTTAAACTATCAATGTACTCTTTTTCTTTTAAAGTGTCATAACTTAATTTTAATTGACCATTAACCTCAACGTTATTATCTTTTATATAATCATGTGCAGCTGTTTCTAATTTTATTTCCAAATCAACATATTGCCTGTTACTAACAGCATTATCAAATGAACCATATAACTTTACTATAAAATAAACTGATACAAGTAGTGCTAAAAGTAACCCTAAACTTAACACAATCATTTCCGTTGTGCTCCAACCATTTTTATTTAACTTCATTTATAAAATCACCTAACTTATTCTTTGATGCTTTCCTTCACAGGAATAAATATATGGCCAAAAGCTTTACCATATATACTTGTTCTTTCATAACTAATTGCTTTATATCCTAGTCCATAATAAACATAAACATGCCCATCTGGATATGTTAAAGTTTCTTCCTTTAATACTACTAACATAGGCTCATCAGCTTGATATCTAAAATATTCTACTAAAATTAAGCCAATCCATGCTACTACTATTCCCACAATTAATACTTTTAATATTATTCCTATTGTTCTTCGCATAGTATCACCTTCTTAATTATAAAATAACTGCTTAAAAAATGCAATCAACTTTCAAATAAAAAAGATTGCTAACAATTGCTAACAATCTTTTTCACTATGCTAATTCAACTTCAGCACCGGCTTCAGTTAATTGATCAGCAATACTTTTAGCTTCATCAGCAGGAATATTTTCTTTAATATTTCCGCCGTTGTCAGCTAAACCTTTAGCTTCAACTAATCCTAAACCTGTAATTTCTTTAATGATTTTTATAACTGCAATTTTGTTACCACCAGCTGATTTTAAAACAACAGTTTTTGTAGATGATCCTGCATCTTCTGCACCTTGAGCTGGAGCAGCTGCTACTGCTACTGCAGATGGGTCAACACCAAATTCTTCTTTCATTGCATCAACTAATTCTTTTACTTCAAGAATAGTCATTTCTTTTAATGCACTTATAAATTCATCTCTAGTTAATTTTGCCATTTTTCTATTCCTTTCCTTCTAACTTTTCGGCATAAAGATTTAAACTTATTGATAAATCTTTAACATATTGAATCATGCCACCAGCGAGCATAGTAAGTAAGCCTTCTCTTGATGGAATACTTGCATATTCTTTGATTACATCAAGGCTTGCTACATCGCCACTGATAATTCCAATACGAATATTTAACTTGTCATGCTCTTTGGCATAATCAGCAATAACCTTAATTGGTTCCAACAAAGTTTTTCCAAATAATATAGCATTTGGTCCTTCTAGGAAATCATCCATATTAATATTTAATTCATCTAACGCTCTTTTTAAAAGAGTATTTTTATAAATCTTAATAGAAGATGAAATTTCATTAAGCTTATTTCTTAAATCAGTCATTTCTGCAACAGTTAAACCTTGATATTGAAATAAAATAACAGATTCGCTATTTTTAATATTATCAATAATTTCACTAACGATAACTTTCTTTTCATTAAGAATTTTTTCGCTTGCCATTTTTCCTCCTTATATATTTAAGAAAAGCTTCCGACTACAGGAAGCTTAAAAACAATCTTGTTTAAAGTTTCCCTCGGTAGGATTATTAAAAGTATTATACTTCCCTACTGTCTTCGGTCTTTCTTTTCTTATAACGTATTATATACTACAACTTACCAAATATCAAGTGATATTTTATAACTCAAATGAGTTTTTATCTATTTTGATACCAGGTCCCATAGTTGTAGAAATAGTAATTTTATCTATAAATGTACCTTTAACCGCATTTGGTTTAGCTTTATTTATAGTTTTAACAACATAATCTAAATTTTCTAATAATTTTTTAGCATCAAATGATGCTTTACCTATTATAGTATGAACATTACCAAATGAATCAGTTTTATATGTTACCATACCACTTTTAAGGTCTTTAATTACATCAGCAACTTTTAAAGTAACTGTACCAGTTTTAGGGTTAGGCATTAATCCTTTTGGCCCTAAAATATTACCAATTTTACCAACTTCTGGCATCATGTCTGGTGTAGAAACTACTACATCAAAATCAAACCAATTTTCATTTTTAATTTTGTCAAGCATATCTTTATCACCAACATAATCTGCTCCGGCATTTTTGGCTTCTTCAGCTAAAGCACCTTTAGCAATAACTAATACTTTCTTACTTTTTCCTGTTCCATTAGGCATAACTAATGATCCACGAAGTTGTTGATCAGATTTTTTAGCATCTATGTTTAATTTAATGGCAACTTCTACTGTACTATCAAATTTAGTTATAGCAGTATCTTTTACCATTTTTGTTGCTTCTTCTTTAGTATATAGTTTATTACTATCTATTTTATTAGAAGCTTCCACATATTTCTTACTACGCTTTTTCATAACTCTCCTCCTAACTGTGGTTTATTAGCGGACTTTTTTTATTTAATTATATATTATTTTTCTTCTTCAGCTTTTTCTTCAGCTTCTTTATCTTCATCACCAATAACTGGAACATCTACTGGAGTATCAGCTTTAACTTCTTCTTCCATTGCTTCAAGTTCAGCTTCTCTTTTTAGCATTTCTTTTTCTTCCTCTTCAGCTTCTTTTGCTTGTTCAGCAAGTTCAGCATCGTTACGTCCCTTAATAGCAATACCCATATTACGGGCTGTTCCTTCGATGATGTTCATAGCTTCTTCAACTGTATAAGCATTTAAATCTGGTAACTTTGTTTCAGCTATGCTTTTTAAATCAGCTTCAGTTATAGTTGCAACAATTTGATTTGCACCCTTAGCACTACCTTTTTGAATTTTAGCTACCTTTTTTAGTAAAAATCCAGCAGGTGGAGTTTTTAAAACAAAATCAAATGTTCTGTCTTCATAAATTGAAATTTCACAAGGAACTATATCTCCCATTTTATCTTTTGTCGCATCATTAAATTTTGTACAAAATTCTTGTAAGTTAATTCCTGCAGGCCCTAAAACAGTACCAACTGGTGGAGCAGGTGTTGCTTTACCAGCTTGAATTTCAAGTTTAATTCTTTTTACGACTTCTTTTGCCACGAAAACACCTCCTATAAAATTTTTTCGCGTCAGTGGTCTTGGGCAAATCCGCTCTTCCCTCCCACTAAACATGGCAATTTTTCAATTGCATGTTAAATAATACCATAATTATTCTAATATTGCAATAGTTTTACCATTTTAAAATATATGTATTATTTGTCAACTATAAAACATAAATTCCTCGCATTTTTTTACATATTATGTTATTATTAAGATATATTAAGGATAGAGGTTTTATTATGGCTAAAAAATTTTTCTATAATAGAGTTTATAATACAAAAAGAACAATTATTCATTTAATAATAATTGGCGTTTGTGTTATCGGCATAATTGTTTGTTTTATTTTTACAACTAATTTAGATGTTAAAAATCAAAATAAACCTAATGGGGAATTAAATTTAAAATCAGAAGTTACAGTAGAAATAAATGAGGAATTTTCTAACGAAATATTTTTCTCTAAAATTGAAAATGTTTCCCTAGATGATATTGAAGTTAATTATCCGGAAAATTTTGATATTAGCACTCCCGGCGTATATGAAGTTTCTTTAGTTATAAGCAAAAAGACCTATATTACTAAACTTAATGTAGTAGATACAATTAAACCTACATTAGATATAAAGGAACTTACTATTAAAGAAGGAGAACATTATTCAGCTCGAGATTTTGTAACTTCTTGTACAGACAATAGTAATAACGATTGTATAATAGACTATGCCACAGCACAAGACGAGGAAGGAAATATTATAGATTATTCTTCCTATAAAACACCTGGTACTTATCCTATTAAAATTATTGCTAAAGATAAATCTGATAATGAAATAGTTAAAGAAACAACTTTAATAATTGAAAATAAAAATGGTAATACTACTCCAGAAAAGCCAACAATTTGTAAATACGGTAATAATGAATATGATGAAAACAATTATTTAATGGCTGTAGATGTTACCAATGGAGGTTGCGCTATTAGTCTTGATCTTTATAAAAATAATACGACAAGAGCAAGTATTAATAAATTGATGGAAACAGAAACTGTAAGAATTAAAAAAGACATTGATAAATTAAATTTACCAGGTACTAAAGCCTTAAATAGACAACAAAATGCAGTTATTAATAAAAGTGGCAATGGTATTGTTGGTTATGAATTAATAATGACAGTAGTTATGACTAATAATGGCTCTTCCGAAGTAATTGCAGAATATAAAGTTAATAGCGAAGGCAAAAGAATCTTTATTAATAATAAGTATAATTTAAGTGAATAATAGTTTAAAAAAACATATCACAATGATATGTTTTTTATATTATTTAGAATCACGATATTTTTTTATAAAGTTTTTTATTAATACTATTAAAGTACAAATAAGAACAATCGTATATATAATTAAAAACAATAAATTCCAAAGTTTATAATAAACATTATTAGTTGAAAGCAGTTCTATATAATCATAGCCAACATCTCTCACTAAATCAAAAGGAACTTTGATAAATACTACTAGGATTACCATATATAAAATGTCTAAAACCATTTTACCTTTGGCATCACTATTTTTAAAAATAGTCGCAAATTCATTAATACTATCACCAATGTTATTAAATAACCCTGTATTTAATTTACTATAATCTATTCCTCTTTTATCATATATTTCTTTAGCTAATTCTTTAACATTTAAATTACTTTCAATATTACATGATTCTAATTCTTTTTGGCGTTCTTCTTCTTTTAAATATTTTAATTCTTCTGCTAATTTTTTTAATTTATCCTCTTTCATATCATCAACCCTACTTTCATAATATCAAAAAAATAATTATATTTCAAATTATTTTTTACCTACTTTTATAAGTAAAGCAAACCCACCAATTAAAACAATAAAAATAGTTCCTAAAATTATTAAATCATACTTACTGGACTTTTCTTGTTCTTGCTTACGATTAACTTTTAACTTATCAATGTTAACATTAATATCCTTAGCAATGAGTGAAATTCTGTCGATTGGGGTTTCTTCGCTATCACGAAATTCAACAATACGATCATACATCTTACTTAAATCTTTAGTTCCAATTTGTAAATAGTCTCCAATCGCAATTATAGGAGTAGCAATATCTTCAGGTTTAGTACTTTCACCAAAATGATCTAGTGATTTAATTAATAAATTATACAATTCTTCATTCTTAGTTTGCCATTTTCCATCAAATACTTCCAATACATCCAGTTCAAATAAATCTGGTTCATTTTTTAATAAACCATCAAAGTACTCGAATGCATATTCACAAGCAGGACAACCCTCTTTGGAAAAAATATATACTTTAACGTCATTTTTAGCATGAACACTAGGCATAACTAAAAATAAACTTATCATTCCTAATATTATATATATAAACTTCTTCATCTTATCACCAACATTTTTTATTATAACAAACCTCAATACTATTTAAAAGCTATTTCTCTAAGGTTTTGAATATTTTAACTATTCTAACTATTATTTCTTTATCTTCAATATCAATTTTATTGGTCGCTATTAAAGTAGCTAATCCATTTGCATATAACCATACATGCATAAATAATTCTTTGGCACTTTCAAAAGTATACCCTTGTTTATTAACTAAATTAATGATTGCCCCTTGATTCCACTTTTCATTTAAGACATCATCTATACTTTTCCATTTTAAATTATTTGATAAAAATAAACTAACAAATAAATTTTTATATAATTTAGCAAATTCTACATAAGCAACACATAAAGTAACCAAAGCATTTTTATTATCAACTCTACTAGTTATGAATTCATCATATTGTTTATAAATTTCTTTATATATATCTTCTTTGATTTCATCCATACTGGTAAATATTCGATATAAGGGTTTAGTAGAAATTTTTAACTCTTTGGCTAAATCTCTAGCGTTTAAACTTTCCCACCCTTTTTTATTAATTAACACAACTGCTTTATTAATAATTGCTTCTTTACTTAATTTACAACTGGCCGGCATCTTAATTCCCCCAATCTGGTAACTATCGTTACCATAATTATATAAATTTTTATTATATTTGTCAAATCTTAAAAAAAGAGCCTATTATTATTGATTATCTAATTCACTTGGTAATAATACATTTCCAGTTCGACCGGCCTCTTTCAATCTTGCTTCAATCCAACTTCTATTTTCTTCGTCTTTTACTATGATTGTTATGCCATTTTTAACGTTTGAAAACATTCCACCATAAGATGTTACTTGGCTAAATTCGGCATTCCTCAAATCTAAATATTCTAATGAACTCATTCCACAAAACATATTCGCCATAATGGTTACTTTTCTAGTATCAAAACTGGATAAGTCCAATTCTTTTATTTGACTAAGATCTCTAAACATGCTGTTCATGTTTGTAACATTACCAGTGTAAAAGCTACTTACATCTAATTCTGTAAGTGAACTCATGCCGTGAAACATACTACCCATTATTGTTACTTTCATCGTATTAAAATTTGACACATCTAATTTGGTTACTCTACTTAAACCAGAAAACATACCATACGCAGTTGTTACTTTCTTGGTATTAAAATTCGATACATCAAATTCGCTACCTCTAATACCAAGTCCAAATTCACTAAAATTATCTATAGTCGCGGTGTCTAATTTACTAACATCTAATTTGTCCAAACTTGCCGAGCCAACAAAACATCGCCATACATTACTATTTAAATCACTATAAAAATTGCCAAATACAATATTTTCTAAATTGGATAGCCAAGAAAAAAAATAGCTAATATTTAATGAATATATTCTATCTTTGCTTCCTATATATAAATCATAATATTGTTCTTCTTCATCTGTCTCTTTTGAAATTTCTTCTAACCAACCTATAATGCTTCCTGCTGGCGATTGATTTTTACCAGTTCCAACGTTTGTTAAATCCCAAGTTTTAATCACTGATTCGGTATTTATATAATCAACAAAATAAATATTTTTAATATATTGTGCCCATTCTTCACTTCTAAAAGCACCGTATTGATTATTATATCCAGTACTAACTAAATAAACTGCTCTTTCACCAGTTAATTCACATTTTAAATCTGTAGTATCTATATCTATATTGATATCTTTTCCTGATATATAACTTTGGTCTGTTTCTTTATTTGTTAACTCTATATATGTTTCTATACTTTTACTATTATTTCCTACTATATCTAAACTGATTGGTATTGTTGTTTTGCCATTTGTGTTTTGAAGTGTTGATAAATCAATAACTTTGTGATTTGTTCCCCATCTTAGGAATACTTTTAAATCGTCTTGCTCTAATACTGGTAATATACTATTAACTCCATTATCAACAGTAATTGTAACATTCGCTGTACATCTATAAATATTATCGTCTTTTTTTGAGTTAGTTAGTGTAATTACTCCTATATCATGAAATCCTTCACTTTTGGTTTTAACATAATTATCTTCGTCGTCAGCATAGATTGTTCCTAAATTATCTAAGCTCATAGCAGAACCATCAACATTTAAATTTAATTTAGTAGTTGGATTTTGAATACTGGCAATAGCTACTCCCTCTGTACTTCCTGTTACTACTGTTTTATTATAATTATTTGAGTTTACTTCCACAGCAAAATAAGCATATGATGCCCCAACAAGTAATATTAACAAGAATAATATTCCTATTATTAATTTTATATCGATTATTTTCTTCTTTTCTCTTGCCATATATTCTACACTTCTCTATTTATTATTCTTCTTATATATTTTATTATACAATAACCCCCCCCTAGGCAAGTGAAGATAGGCAATTTTTCACACAAGAAAAAAATTTTTTAAAAAAGAAAAATGTTGAAAACCATTAAGTTCTCAACATTAAATTTGACTATTACTAACAAATAGATATCTTTCATAGTTATTATAGTCTTTTTCTATTTTTATATAGGAATTTGGTAATATTGTTTTAATATATTCATCTAAATAAATTTCCTCTTTATCTCCTATTTCAAAGGCAATTAAGTAATTTGGTTTTAAGTTGTTTTTAACTTTATTCAAAATTATTTTATAAAAATACAAACCATTATCAGAAGCAAAAATGGCATTTTGAGGTTCATACTTGGTTTTTTCGTCTACTTCATTTCCAATTGGAACATAAGGTGGATTACTAATAATTAAATCGTATTTATTTTCACTTTTAAAATCATGAATATCTAAATGCATAAAATTAATATCTACTTTATTTAATATGGCATTATCTTTAGCTATTGTTATAGCTTTAGGATTTATGTCTATTGCATCAACATCACAATTTAAATGTTTTTTTAACGCAATAGCAATACAACCACTGCCAGTACCTATTTCTAATATTTTAGGATTATTTATATTAATTTTTTTTAAATATTTTATTGTTTTTTCCACTAAATACTCAGTTTCAAATCTTGGAATCAACACATTTTCATTAACCTTAATAAGAGAGTTATAAAATTCCACATTGCCAATTATATATTGAACTGGATAGCCACTTTTTAACTTTTGGAGTGCTTCTTCATAATTATCATTAGGAACATATTTTTTTATTAATTCTTCATCGCTCATGTTTTCTATTCTCTAAAATTAATCTACATAATTCTCCTTTTTCAAAAGGATTCTCCATATTTTCTATTAGAAATGCCGATACATCTTTTATTTCATATTGTTTCGTTACTTCCCTACATTTATAACAATATAAATCTTTAATATGCCCAACTGGTTTTTCTGTTCCAAATCTTCTTTGAATAGTTGTTACATTTCCACATTTAGGACAAACCAAATCTGTTCTAACGAATCTCAAGATTATCACCTGCTAACTTTAAACGCATATCTTCTGTAATTAAAGCTTCAATTATGGGAGATAGATGTCCATCCATTACTTTGTCTAATTCCATTATAGAAAAATTAATTCGATGATCTGTTACTCTATTTTGAGGATAATTATAAGTTCTTATTTTTTCAGAACGATCTCCCGTTCCTATTTTAGTTTTTCTTTCTACCCCTAATTCTTGTTCTTGTTTTTGTTTCATAGCATCATGTAATTTAATTCTAAGTAATCGCATGGCATTTTCTTTATTTTTAAGTTGACTTCTTTCGGTTTGACAAGACACCACTACACCAGTAGGAACATGAGTAATACGAACTGCTGAATTAGATGTATTTACTGATTGGCCTCCCGCTCCACTAGAATGAAAAACATCAATCTTTAAATCACTTTCTTTAATATCTATATCTACATCTTCTACTTCTGGCATAACTAAAACAGTAGCAGTTGAGGTATGAACTCTACCTTGAGTTTCCGTTGCGGGAATTCTTTGAACACGATGAGATCCACTTTCATATTTTAATTTAGAATAAACATTATCCCCTTTAACCATATATTCAATTTGTGCATATCCACCAGATGTTCCCTCAATTGAATTTAAAACTTCGATTTTCCAGCCATTTTCAATGGCATAATAAGAATACATTCTAAATAAATCCCCAGCAAAAATATTAGCTTCGTCTCCTCCGGCTGCTCCTCGTATTTCCATTATAACGTTTTTGCCATCGTTTTCATCTTTGGGAACTAAAAGTTGTTTTAATGTGCTTTCTAAATCTTCAATTTTATTAGTTAAATTTTCAACTTCTTGCATAGCCATTTCCTTAAATTCAGGATCGTTAACTAAGCTTTCAGCTTCTTCTTTAGCATTTTTTGCTTCTTTATATTCATTATATTTATTTACTATTTCTTCTAAATCACTATGTTCTTTTGAAAGTTTTTTTAATTTATTATAATCATTTAATACTTCTGGTTTTTGTAATTCAATTTTTAATTCTTCATATTTTTTTTGAATATTTTCTAATCTTTCAATCATAATATCACCCGTTTTCTCCCTAAGATTATACCATTTTACCTATTACTATGCAATAAAAGTTACTTTTTTGGAACTATATGAATATTACAATGTTTAATAAATGCAAATTGTTTTTCTAAATTATCATGAATATATAAAACTACTTCATTAGCATCATCTAACTTCATATTGCCATCAATAGCAAGTTCCGTATCAATATATACTTTACTACCGAACATTCTTGTTTTAAATTCATTAATTACGACATTTTTATTTAAACTTTTAATAAAATCCTTAATTTTTTCATTAACTTCTTCATCACAAGATTTATCAACCATTTGATTAATAGATGTCGCAAATATATCTAAAGCTGATTTAACAATTAAAATAGCAATAAGAATACTACATAATGGATCTAAAACAGTTAAGCCTAATCTAGCTCCTAAAATACCAATAAAAGATCCAATGGAAGAAAATGCATCACTACGATGATGCCAAGCATCAGCTTTCATAGATGGCGAATTTAACTTCTTAGCGGCCCACATAGTATAATGATACATTCCTTCTTTAATAATTATAGATATTACCGCCGCTACTAAGGCAAATCTACCTGGTATTTTTAAAAGAGTACTACTCATTATATTATTAATGCCTATATAACCTATCCCAATACCTGTTAAAAATAACATAAAGGAAAGGATAACAGCCATAACTGATTCTATACGTTCATGACCATATGGATGCGATTCATCTGCATCTTTAGAAGCATAAAATAAACCAAATATTACCGCAAAAGTACTTACAACATCTGATAAAGAATGAAATGCATCAGATATAATGGCATGCGAATGAGCAATAATACCGGCAATTAATTTAAAAGCAAATAAAAAGAAATTAATTAACACAGTAATTATTGACACTTTAATTCCCAAATTATTTAAATTCTTTTTCATATCACATCTTTCTTTCTGTCTAAAAAAGTGAAACATATTGTCTCACATTTATTTTTTTTTAATTATATTTTTTTTGATTATTCGGCACTAATTTCATCTTCATCAACAATAACTAAATCTTTTAAATCATCATCGTCATCGTCGTCACTATCTATATCATTATCGTAATATATATCTTCTTCCTCGTCGGTATCTTCAATTTCTTCTTCCTCTATTTCTTCGTTATCTAAATTTTCTTCTTCATCTTCAATAACTATATCTAAAGAATGATTAGTAGCTAAATCCCAATAACCATTTTCCAGTAAAACAAATTTTTTATTAGTAGATAATAATTCAAAAAAGTCTCCAATTCGCTCTTCTACTGTCTCATCAGGAAGATCTAATGCTTTACAAACCTTTTGAAATAAATCAATTATTTTCATTTTCTTGCCATTTTTTTCTAAAATTAAATAAGCAATTTCATCATAACCCATTGTTTCTAATTCTTCTTTTGGTATATCTTTTAAATTCATAATTAATCTCCTCGTTCTTTCTCATTATATGCAACAATATTATAATATTACTATAATAAATGCACTACTATCTTTTTTTCTTCGTTATCCAATTTATATTTTAATATAATATTATGGTCTTTTTGAATATTACAATCGATTTTATCATTAATTGTTAAATTATCTTTTTTTAGTACATATTTAAATGTTTGCCTTTTAAAATCTATTTCAAAATAGAAGTCTTTATTCTCTCTTACATAAGTATCTTTTTCTAAATCAATGATGTTTAAAGATTCTTGATCATCATATTTTAATAATTTATCTTTTATATATTCGCATTTAACATTTTTATTATTAATTGTTATTTTATTATTAGTAAGTAAAGTCCAATTTACTAATTTTTTAATATAATCACCTCTTTTGTCTTAAAAACTATAACATAACATATATATAAATTCAACATAATTTTTTGGTTTTTTTACATAATAATTTTAGGTGGATTTATGAAATTAGTAAAAACATTAATTAAATTAGGTTTTTTTGGCATAATTTCCTTTATCATTTGCTATATTGGAATTAATATTTATGCCCTTATTACTCCTAAATTAAATATAACAAATAATGGAACTTATTATCTTTTTGATAATCAAGATAATTTAGTCTATCAAGGTAGCAGCACTTCTTCTTGGGTTAATATTGAAGATATAGCTCCCAATTTAAAAAATGCCGTTATAGCCATTGAAGATCGTAAATTTTATAATCATCATGGATTTGATATTCCAAGAATAGCGAAAGCCATGCTTAAAAATATTGAAAATGGCAGAATAGTTCAAGGGGCATCTACAATAACCCAACAATTAGTCAAAAATTTATATTTAGATTTTGATAAAACTTGGAAACGAAAAATTGAAGAAGCTTTTTTAACCATTATTGCGGAAATTCAATATGATAAAGAAGAAATACTCGAAGCCTATTTAAATACTATTAATTATGGTAATGGGAACTATGGGGTTAGTAATGCTAGTTATTATTATTTTAATAAAGATGTAAAAGATTTGAGTTTAGAAGAAGCAATTATGCTTGCGGGAATTCCCAAAAGTCCTAATAAATTTAATCCTGTTTCAAACAAAGAAGAAGCAATTAAAAGGTCTAAAATAGTAGCTAAAGCTCTATATGAAAATAAATATATAACAGAAGAAGAATATAATAATTTAGATTTTGAAAATTTAGCTATTTATGGAAAAAATAACGAAAATAATTTACAAATGCTTATGTATTATCAAGATGCAGTGTATAAAGAATTAGAAACTTTAGGTATTAGTAAAAGTCTTTTAGAATCTGGGGGACTTAAAATATATACAAATTTGGATATTAAAAAACAGACAAGTTTAGAAAAAAATATTTTAAAAAATTTTGATGGCGAAAGAGAATTACAAGTAGCAAGTATTATAGTAGACCCAGATAGTGGTAAAATTGAGGCTTTAACTGGGGGACTTGATTATGGGTTAAGCCAGTATAATCGCGCAACTGAGTCAAAAAGACAAGTTGGTTCGACTATGAAACCATTTCTTTATTATGGAGCTTTAGAAAATAATTTAGTATCATCATCAAAATTTAAAAGTGAATATACAACTTTTAATATTAATAACTTACAAACCTACGCACCAACTAATTTTAATGATAAATATGCTAACAAAGAAATTACCATGGCAGCAGCAATTGCGTTTTCCGATAATATTTATGCCGTTAAAACAAATCTATTCTTAGGTACAAATATTTTAGTAGATACCGCTAAAAGAGCAGGAATAAATGAAGACTTAGAGCCTAATCCATCTTTAGCTTTAGGTACTGGAGAAATTAATATAATCGATTACGCTACTGGCTATGCCACCTTAGCAAGTGGGGGATATAAAAAAGATTTATATCTTATCAGAAAAATTGAAGATGCCGATGGAAACGTTATTTTTGTCAAAAAAGAAAAAAAGAGTTTAGTTTTAAACCCTAACTATGTCTATATTTTAAATGAATTATTATCAAATACTACATCTTCTGCTTTTAGAGATTATACTACTTCAACAGCTAGAGTAATTGCTGGAAAATTAAGTCGTAAATATGCAATTAAAACCGGAACTACTTCCACTGATTATTGGACAGTTGGCTATAATAAAGATGATTTAATGTTAGTCTGGATTGGTTATGATGACAACCGTGAATTTACCCAAAGTTATAGTTATATTCCTAAAAATATTTGGGCAGACACCATGGAAGAAATAGAAAGCGGTATGGAAAATAATTGGTATGAGACACCTAATAATGTAGTTGGTATTATCTTAGATGCTGTAACTGGGGAGCCAACTAATGATGCCAGCAGAGCCATTGTTTATTACTATTTAAAAGGTAGTGAGCCTAATATTAAAAGCGAATATTTTTATAAAAAAGAAGAATAAATTTATTCTTCTTTATTAATTGTAACAATATATTTTACTTCTTTGTCAGTTTCTTCTTTTACTACATTAGTTGTATAATTATTATTTTTTAAATTTGTTTCTAAATTATTTAATAAATCTTCAGCTATCGCCATGTCTTTGATTTTAATAATACTTTCCCCTGGAGCAACAAAATCCAACAACTCAATTTCATTATTATCATTTAATGGAGTTTTTTCTTCTATGGTTAATTCAGGAGCACTTGGTGTTTCCAAAGAGTTCATATTAACTTTTTCATCCTCTAAATAATTAAAAAATTTATTTGGAATTATGGTATTATTATTTTCATTAGTATTAATTATGTTTTCTTCCTCTACTTTTGCTGGTGGAATAATATCTGTTGCTGTTTCTTTAATTACATTAATATCTGGGTTTAATTCAATAATTGGAGTTTCTTGTTCTTCCACTTTTTCACCCACTTTACCCTCTTTTAATCTTCTATCTAATTCTTTAACTGTTATTCTTTCATCAATAATAGTTTTTAACCATTTATTTTGTTCTTCCGTGTCTTCTAATTGTAATAAGCTTCTCGCATGTCTTTCTGATATTTTACCTTCCATTAAAGCATTTTGAACATCTTCAGATAATTGTAATAGACGTAGTTTATTAGATATAGCTGATTGACTTAATCCCATCTTTTTAGCTAATTCTTCTTGTGTTAAATATCCTTTATCTAATAAAGCTTTATATGATTTAGCTTCCTCAATTGCCGATAAATCTCTTCTTTGAATATTTTCCACGATTGCTACTTCGGCACTTTTTTTATCATCCATTGCCGTTATAATTGCCGGCACACTCATTAGTCCTGCCATTTTTGAAGCTTTATATCTTCTTTCACCTGCAACTATTTCATATTTGTCACCAAGGCGTCTTAAAATAAGGGGTTGAATAATCCCATGTTCTTTAATAGAAGATGCTAATTCTTTTAGTGAAGATTCTTCAAAATTAAGCCTAGGTTGAAAACGATTAGGAATTATATCTTCAATTGGTATATTAATAACTTGTCCACCTACGCCAGATGTATTCACTATAATCATGCCCCTTTACTTCTATATTTAATTTTATCTTATTTACCTTTTTTTTGCAATGGCTTTTTTAATATTTTAGCATATGGTCTTAAGTCATTTAATTTTGTTTCCCCATTTTTACTTATTATTATTAAATTTCTTTCATTAGTGTTATTATGTAAAAAGAAAGTTATTATTTTTAAAACTTTAGCATGTAAAATCGTAATAGTATCTTTGGCGTCTTCTAATTCACTAGTAATACTACCTTTATAAGCAACAAATAATCCTTTTGTTTTAACTAAAGGAAGAGAAATTTCGGCAAGTACCCGTAAATTAGCAACTGCTCTTGAAGTAACAAGATCAAATTTATTCAAATTAGTTTTAGCATAATTTTCTACTCTACTATTAATAAGTTCAACTTCAATATTAAGTTTATTTGCAAGTTCTTCTAAAAATTTTATTTTTTTATTATTAGAATCAAGCAAAGTAACCCTTATATGAGGAAAAAATATTTTAATAACCATTCCTGGAAAACCAGCACCAGTACCTATATCTAATAAATTTTCTATTTCATTTAAATTAACTTCTTTAACTATTGTTAAAGAATCATAAAAATGCTTTAAATAAATATCTTCATCATTAGTTATAGCAGTTAAATTAGTATGACTATTATATTCATATAAAAAATTTTTATAGATTTCTAATTTTTCTAACATATCATCTGTTATATTAACATTTAATTTTTTTACTTCTTCTATAAATTCACTTTTATTCATTTTTACTATATTCTTTCTTTAAATAAACTGCTAAAATAGCAATATCTGATGGATTAACGCCACTTATTCTTGAAGCCTGGGCAATTGTTCTAGGTCTAACCTTATCTAATTTTTGTTTGGCTTCACTAGCTAAATTTTTAATTTTTTGATAATCAATATCATCCGGAATTTGCTTTTCTTCAATTTTTTGTAATTTTTCAGCTTCTTTATAAGCTTTTTCAATGTAACCAATATATTTAAAATTAATTTCGACTTGATATTTGACTTCTAAATCATAGTTAAATTCATGAAAATTATTTAAAAAATCCATGGTTATTTCTGGTCTTTTTAAAGCTTCGGCATAAGTTATATTTTGTCTTGGAATATCTATATTATGATTTTTAAAAACTTCTTTTACTTGTTCATTTAATACAAGTTTAGTATTTTTTAATTCTTCCGTAAGTTTTTGAATATTTAGACGTTTTTCCTCTAATTTATGATATTGTTCTTTAGTAATTGTTCCAATTTTATATGCAATATCTCTTAATCTTAAATCAGCATTATCATGTCTTAAAATTAAACGAAATTCGGCTCTACTGGTAAGCATTCTATAAGGGTCAGTTATTCCTTTAGTTACTAAATCATCAATTAAAACACCAATATAGGCTTCATCTCTTCTTAATACCAAAGATTCTTTATTTTGTAATTTTAAACTAGCATTAATACCAGCAATTAAACCTTGTCCTGCAGCTTCTTCATAACCACTTGTCCCATTTATTTGACCAGCAGTAAAAAGACCTGCAATTAATTTATTTTCTAAACTAGGTTTTATTTGTAAAGGGTCAATGGCATCATATTCAATAGCATAAGCATATTTAGTTATAATAGCATTTTCTAATCCTTTTAAAGTATGGACCATTTCCTCTTGAACATACTTAGGCATGCTTGTCGAAAACCCTTGTAAATACCATTCATCATAATAAATACTTTCTGGTTCTAAAAATAATTGATGGCGCTCTTTATCAGCAAACCTTACTATTTTATCTTCAATTGATGGACAATATCTTGGTCCAACTCCAGTCGCATATCCACCATACATTGCTGATTCTTTTAAGTGTTTTTTAATTATTTCATGCGTTAATTCGTTGGTGTATACCAAATAACATTTTTGTTGATCATTTAATTTATATTGTGGTTTTATATCATGACTAAATGTCCAATATGTATTATCACCAATTTCTTCATGCATCTTACTAAAATCGATTGATTCTTTTTTGATTCTTGGCGGTGTTCCGGTTTTTAAACGAATAATATTAAGTCCTAATTTTTTTAAATTATTACTTAAATAATTACTTCGATCTTCCCCATGAGGACCACTTGGAGTATTTTCTGAACCTATTAAAATATTAGCGTTTGTATATGTTCCTGTCGTTAAAATTACAGTTTTTCCCTCTATCCTTTTACCATTATCTAAGATAACACCCTTAACTATATTATTTTCCACAATTATATCTTCTACTTTAGCTTCTTCGATAGTTAAATTTTTATTTTTTTCTAAAAATTCTAACATTTTTTTGGGATATACTTTTTTATCAGCTTGAGCTCTTAAACTTCTTACTGCCGGTCCTTTTGAATTATTTAACATCTTAATTTGAAAATGTGATAAATCTGTAACAATTCCCATAAGTCCCCCTAAAGCATCTATTTCGCGCACTATAATTCCTTTAGCGGTTCCCCCAATCGAGGGATTACATGGCATATCAGCAATATTATTTTTATTCATAGTTAAAAGAAGGGTTTTCATACCCATTTTTGCTGCAATATTGGCTGCTTCACAACCAGCGTGTCCTCCTCCTACTACTATAATATCATACATATTTATCCTACTTTCCTAAACAGAAATTACTAAATAAAGTATCTATTAATTCATCACGATATACTTCTCCCGTAATTTCTCCTAAATAATTCCAAGCATTAGTAATATCAATTTCAATCATATCAATAGGAATATCACCATTTAAATTATTAATTGCATTATTAATACTAGTTAATGCTTTTTTTAGTAAATCTATTTGTCTTACATTAGAAAGATAAGTCAAATCTTTATTATTTATTTTATCAAGTTCTAATAACTTAATAATGGCATTTTTTAAAGATGATAAACCATTATTATTTATTGTATTTCCTATAATATAATCTTTTTTAATATTTAATTTGTTATCTAAATCAGACTTATTAACAAATATTATTCTTTTTTCTTTGGCAACACTATTAATTAAATTTTCTTCGTAACTTGTTATTCTTTCATTATTATTTAAAACAATAATCACAACATCGGCATCTTTAATAACCTTTTTACTTTTTTCAACTCCGATTTTTTCAACAACATCTTCCGTTTCCCTAATTCCAGCAGTATCGATAAAATTGATTAAAAAGCCATTATAAGTTATGCTACCCTCAACTATATCTCTAGTAGTACCTGCAATATTGGTAACAATTGCTTTATCTTCTTCTAATAAGGCATTTAAAATACTACTTTTTCCAACATTTGGTTTGCCGACAATGGCAATATTAATGCCATCTTTAATTAATTTACCGTTTTTGGAATCTTTTAACATAATCTCTAAATTTTCTTTTACTTTTAAAAGTTTAGGCATCAAGTTATCTTTCGTAATTATTTCAATATCTTCATATTCAGGATAATCTATATTTACTTCAATATTTGCCATAACATCTACTATTTCTTTTCGCATAGCTTTTATTTTCGTTAAAAGGGCTCCACTTAAATTATTTAAAGCTAGTATTCTTGCATTATCAGTTTTCGCATTAATCAAATCATTAACAGATTCAGCTTCAGTTAAATCTAATCGACCATTTAAAAAAGCTCTTTTCGTAAATTCTCCTGGTTCGGCTAAACGACAACCATTTTCCAAAAGCAATTCAAGTATTTTACTCGTGGTATTTACGCCACCATGACTATTAATTTCAACAATATCTTCTTTAGTATAAGTTTTAGGAGCAAGCATAACACTAACTAAAACTTCATCAATTTTTTCATCTTTATTATAAATAAAACCATAGTGAATAGTATGACTTTTAACCGTTTTTAAATCTTTACCATGAAAAAGATTTGCCACTATGTTTATGGCATCTTTACCACTTACTCTTATGATAGAAATAGCTCCAATACCTGAAGATGTCGCAATAGCGCATATAGTATCTTCCATATACTTACTCCTTTCGCACACTTATATTAGCACAAATATGCTTTTTTTGCATTAAAAAACTTGGCTAATCCAAGTTTATTCCGGTTTAATAATAACATGTCTATTTGGTTCTTCCCCAATACTTTCAGTCGTTACTCCTTTAAAATCAGTTAGTATATTATGAACAATTCTCCTGTCATAAGCATTCATATTTTCTAAATGAGCTTCTACTTTTGTTTTATAAACATCTCTTGCCACATTTTTAGCTAATCTTTCTAGACGTTGTTGTTGTTTTTCGCGATAATTTTCCACATCTAAACAGATATATACTCTTAAGTTAAAATCTGTATTTATTTTTTGCTTTACAATTGTTTCTAAAGCCTTTAAAGTATTACCACCTTTACCAATTAAAACTGGGTTATTTGAAGAATATATTTTAATATAAATGGTATCTTCTCTAAGCTTGGTCTCAAAATTACAAGTAAGTCCCATATTCGTTAACAATTCTTCTATGTATTCCTTTATATATTCTATAAGGTCTTTTTTTAAAAATGCTTTTACTTCAATTGAAGAATTTTTATTAAATAATCCACTCTTTTTTTCACAATATTTGTAATAAAAATCTTCTTTTGTAATATTTAATTCATTACAAATACTTTCTAAAATAGTTTCTAAATCTTTTCCTTCTTTAATTATTGTTTCCATACTTCAGACTCCTTTTAACTTCTAACTTATCTTTTATTTTATCTTTTTTATTTTTGTTTGGTTTATCTTTTTTATCATCCGACAATTTTTTAAATATAAATGTTTGAATGGCGATAAAAGCATAAGTTATAATCCAGTATAGTGCTAAAGCTGTTGATAATGAAAATGATGTTACAACGATTAAAATAACCATAATATTAGTCATCATATTCATTTGTCTTTTCATATCAGGAGTTTGATTCATGGCTCCCGTGGATTTCATAGAATACTTAAATGAAAAATAAGTTGATCCCGCAATTAAAAGAATAAGAATGATATACCAATAATTACCTTGCGATAGTCCGACATAAGGAGTCATACCTAAGTTAAATCCTAATAATTTATCTTCAAAAATGGCTGGTACTCTATTTAATGCTTGTAAAAAGGCAAAGAATATTGGCAATTGTAAAAATGCTACTAAACAGCCACTCATTGGTTTAACATCATATTTTTTATAAATAGCCATCATTTCTTGACTTTTCATCATCATTGAATCACGATCATCACGACCACGATATTTAAATTCCAGTTTTTCCATTTCTTTTTGAACTTTTTGCATATTTTTACTTTGTTTATGAGTACGATAAGAAAAAGGTAATAAAATTAAACGAATTAGTAAACCAATAATTATAACTGATATACCCAAATTCTTAACAACACTACCTAATTTTAAGATTAAATAAGCTAAAGGCTTAACAAATAATAATTCCCAAAGACCAGAAGCTTTATTAGAATTTAATTTAAACTCGCTACAAAATGGTAGTTTATTAAATGGTATTTTTAATTCATCACTATAATTAGCATAAATGTTATATAAATTTGAATTTTCACTTGGTTTACATAATATATTATTAGGTAAATTTTGACCAGTTTCTTTATAACTAACTATTTGATTTTTATCATCCTTAATATAATCATTAGTACCACACCCACTTGTTAATAAAATCATCCCTATTAATAATACTACTAATAATTTATTTTTCATATGAAGCTCCTTTATTTAATAAATTAATCAATTCTAATTCCATCTTTTCATAAGATAAATTTAATATTTCTTTCTTACATATTATAATATAATTATGAAATTTTGGAAATATATTTATGTTATTATCAATAATATTTCTGATTTGTCTTTTAATTTTATTTCTTATAACTGCATTGCCTATTTTTTTACCAACAGCAATGCCATAATTATTTTTAATAAAATCTTTTTTGGAAAAACAAATTACATAATATTTATTGCTAATTCTTTTACCGTTATTATAAACATCATTAAATAAAATTTTTGATTTTAAAATATCTCTTTTTTTCATATTAGTTAAAAAAACACGTAAGAAATTACTTTGTTAATTCCTTACGACCTTTTCTACGACGATTATTAATTATCTTTGTTCCTTTTCTAGCAAAGAAACCATGCTTTTTAGCTTTTTTTCGATTGTTTGGTTGATAAGTTCTTTTCATAATGATTCCACCTCTTTCTTCAGTAAGCGCTATTATTATAATATTATTATATTAGAAATGTCAAGAAATAACATATCTAACAATAATTAACAAAACATTAAAAATTTTTATCAACATTCAAAATATGACAAAATTTGTATTTTTAATATTTAAATAACTTTATTTTAACAAAAGTCAAGACTTGAAATTTCCTTAATGTAAAGTATAAATTTAAGTTTTCAACACTTTCAACATTTGAAAAAGCTTAACTCAATTGTTTAAAAGTTTAAAAGTTGACAAAAAAATGTTGAAAATGTTAATAACCTAATGTAACATAGATATTACCTAGAAAATTTATGTTGAAAATTATGTTAATAAAAACATATAAATAAATTTTTCTTGTAATAAAAATTCATTTAATGGTACAATTATTTTGGGATATTTATGATTGTGGGGTGAGGTAATAACACATGAAAACTAAAGAGATTTTTAAATCATTTTTAAATGAGATTGCAGACTCAGTTAGTAGTAGTACTTATTCCGTTTGGTTTAATGATCTAGAATTAGTAAGTATGGATGATCATACCATGGTTATCAAAGTACCTCTTCCAGTTCATAAACAAATACTTAAAAATACTTATTTAGAATTAATTGATGAAACAATTTTCTCTTTAACCGGTATTAATTATGAATTTCAATTTTTAACAAAAGATGAATTACAAGAACTTAAAGAAGATGAAAAAGAAAAAATATCTTTAAATGAAAATAAAAATGATATAGTAGAATGGAATACTAATTTAAATCCTAACTTAAATTTTGATAATTATGTTGTTGGAGAATCTAATCGTCTTGCTTATATATCCGCAATGAATGTTGCTCAATCTCCAGGAACAATTAGAAATCCTTTATTTATATATGGTCGAAGTGGCATTGGGAAAACGCATTTAATGCATGCGATTGGCAATTATATTACTGAACATTCTTCAAAAAAAGTTTTATATACAACAAGTAATGACTTTAGAGATGAGTATGCTGGTATTTCAAGACAAGAAAAAGGGAAAGATTCTATTGAATATGCTAATAATTTTAAAAATAAATATCGCAATGTTGATGTTTTAATTGTTGATGATATTCAATTCTTAGTCGGAGCAGAGCTAACACAGCAAGAATTCTTCCATACATTTGAAGCTCTTCATCAACAAAATAAACAAATAATTATATCAAGTGACCGGAGTCCAGATGATTTAAAGAAAATAGAGGAAAGATTAAGAAGTCGATTTACTTGGGGACTTCCAGTTGATATTTATCCACCAGATTTTGAATTAAGGTGTGATATAATTAATCAAAAATTGGAAAATACCAGTATTAAAAATAAAATTAATAGAGATGTTATTGAATATATTGCTAATGCTTGCCCGAATGACGTTAGACAAATAATTGGAACCATTAACAGATTACTTGCTTATACCGCCATGATGGCTCCAGAAGTTATTACTTTAGATTTTGCGATTGAAGCCATAAAAGATTATGTTAATACTAATATATATCAAGAAAATACAATATCACATATTCAAAAAGTGGTAGCGGATTTCTTTAAAATAACGGTGGAAGATTTAAAAAGTAAAAGAAGAAGTAATAATATTGCAAGACCTCGTCATATAGCCATGTACTTATGCCGAATTGAAACCGAAGAAAACTTAGCAAAAATTGGTTTAGAATTTGGAGGTAGAGATCATTCAACAGTAGTAGCAAGTTGTGAAAAAATAAAAAATGAATTAAAAAATAACACTACACTTGATAACATGTTGAAAGAAATAAAAGCAAAGTTATAATAATGTTGAAAACAAGTTAATTATTAACATAAGTAATTTCAAAGCATTTGTTAAAAAATAATAAGTTATTAACATTGTTAACAGTATAATAAAAACAATAATATTAATAATAAAAGAAAGAAGGAGATATTATGAAATTTGTTATTGATAAGAATATTTTATTAGAAGCTCTTACAAATGTAACAAGAGCAATTGGAACTAGAACTACAATACCTATTCTAAATGGTATTAAATTTGAATTAACAAATAGTGGGTTAACCTTATTAGCAAGTGATTCTGAATTAACTATTAAAATAAATATCGAGGAAAAAGATATCAAAAAAATAGATAATCCAGGAAGTATGATAATTCAAAGTAAATATATATTAGATATAATAAGGAAAATGCCTGCTGATACTATTAATTTTGAAGCAATTGATAATAGTAAAATAAAAATTTATACAGATAATAATGAATATAGTTTAAATTGTTATGATATTAATGATTATCCACATATAGCTTTAGATGAATCTAAAGAACCAATTGAAATCGCCGCTGAAACTTTAAAAAATATAATTAATGAGACTTCCTATGCTGTATCAACACAAGAAGTAAGACCATTACTTACCGGTATTAATTTAAAAATAACTGGAGATAATCTAGAATGTATTGCAACAGATTCTTATCGTTTAGCTAAAAAAAATATCAAATTAAATAGTATGGTTAATAACACTATTAATATTGTAATTCCTGGTAAAAGTATTAATGAATTAGAAAAAATATTAACTGACGAAGACAATGTAGTTATGCACATTTTTACTAATAAAATATTATTTAAATATCATAATATTCAATTTCAAACCAATTTATTAAGTGGAACATATCCAGATACAACGCATTTTATACCTAATGAATTTGCCTATATGATTAATTTAAATTTAAAATCTTTTAATGATGCCGTAGATAGAGCTTCATTACTTTCTCAAAGTAAAGATAAAAATATTGTTAGAGTATTAATTGAAGATAAATTAATGGTTATATCATCTAGTGCTAGTGAAATAGGAAAAACGGAAGAAAAGTTAAATATTGAATGTAGTAATAAAGAAAAACTTGAATTAGCTTTTTCTTCTAGATATATGCTTGAAGCTTTAAAAGTAATAAAAGATGATAATATATTATTATTAATAAATAGTGATGATAAACCAATTTTAATTAAATCAGTAAAAGATGAATCATTATTGGAACTTATTTTACCAATAAAAACTTATTAATAAATAAAAAATAAAGAAAAAAATATAAAAAAAATATTTCCCGGGAAATAATTCGACAAATTATTTCCTCTTTTTATGCTATAGTAACCCCTAAAAAGGAGGGTTTATGTCAGAATTTATTATTAATGAAGAAACAGTTGCTTTAAGAAAGGATGAAAATAAAACAATAATATATAATGTTGATAACTGTTTAGTTATTAACAAAAATTTAAAAAATATATTAAATACAAATTGTTTATATTATGGAAGTGATTTAAACGGAAGAAGACGGAGTGCACAGAGATTATTAAATATGAAATATAAAGTGCCTATAATTATTTCAGATATCAACAATTATATTTTAATTTCCATTGGATCATTAAGAGATAATAATTGTTTGTTAATTATGCTTAACAAAATCATAGATTATGAAGAAAAAGATAATTATTTAAAAATAATTTGTGCTTTTAATCAAGAATTTGTGGTCAATATTTCTAAATATAGCTTTGAAAAATTATTAATTAATGCAATTAAATTAAATAACTTATTAAAATGGCGAAAAAATGTAAATAATGTTTAAAATGTGTTTATTTTATGTTATAATTATAAGTAGGTATAGGAGTACTTAAAATACCATTTTATTAAGCAGCGAGGAAAAGAAGGCTATAAAATGAAATTGAATAGTTTAAAACTTCATAATTTTCGTAATTATGAACATCTAAATTTAGAATTCAGTCCTAACTTAAATATTATTTATGGAAATAATGGAGTAGGAAAAACTAATTTAGTCGAGGCCATTTATGCCTTATCACTTACAAAATCTTTTCGAACAAATAACGATAAATATTTAATAAGAAATGGTGAGTTAAGTACAAAAATAGAAGGAGAAGTAGAAGAAAATACCATTAATAATTATCAAGTAATTTTAAATAAAGAAGGAAAAAAAGTTAAAATAAACAATAATATATCTTCAAAAATAAGTGATTATGTTTCCAATATCAATATCATAATTTTAGAACCAGATGAACAAGTCATTTTAAAATCTTCACCATTAGCTAGAAGAAAATTATTGAATATTGAAATTAGTCAATTAAAAAAAGATTATATTCTTTATTTAAACAATTATAATAAAACATTAAAACAGCGTAATTTTTATTTACGAGAGTTAATGATTAATTCAAATGCTAGTTTAGAATATTTAGATATTTTAACCACAAAATTAGTTGAATATGGTGAAAAAATTTATAATTATCGAAATCAATTTATTGAAAATATAAATCAATATTTAACTAATAAATATCAACAAATATTTGAAATTGGTAATCTTGCTTTAAAATATAATTCTGATTATAAAAATAAAGATGCAAAAGAAATTAAAGATTTTTATAAGAAGAATTATAATAGAGAAATAAATGCTGGTAAAACTCTTTTTGGGATTCACCATGATGATATAATTTTTATGTTAGATGGCAAAGATATTTCAGAATGGGGGAGTAATGGTCAACAAAAAAATGCTATTTTTGCCTTTAAATTAGCGGAAATAGAAATTTTTAAACAAGAAAAAGAAAATTATCCAATATTAATTTTAGATGATTTATTTAGTGCTTTAGATAAGAAAAAAGTACATAATATTTTTAATTTATTAAATGATAATATTCAAACTTTTATAACAACTACGGAACTTCAAAAAATTAATAAAACAATTTTATCTAAAGCAAAGATATTTAAAGTTACTTTAGAGGGTGTAAAGGAGGAATAAATATGGAAGAAAAAATGCATTATAATGAAAATGATATTCAAGTTCTAGAAGGTTTAGAAGCTGTTCGCAAAAGACCAGGAATGTATATAGGTACAACTGATGTTAAAGGACTTCATCATTTAGTTTGGGAAATTGTTGATAATTCTATTGATGAAGCTTTAGCAGGATATTGTAATCATATTGAAGTAATTATTAATAAAGGTAATAGTATTACAGTTAAAGATAATGGACGTGGTATACCAGTAGGTATTCATCCAAAAACAGGTATTTCTACTGTGGAAACAGTCTATACAGTTCTTCATGCTGGCGGAAAATTTGGTGAAGGCGGTTATAAAGTTAGTGGAGGTCTTCACGGTGTTGGAGCTTCCGTAGTTAATGCTTTATCAAAATGGGTTAATGTTACAGTATATCGGGATGGTAAAATATATGAAGCAAAATTTGCTGATGGAGGAAAAACTGTACAAAAATTAACTGTTATTGGTGAATGTGAAGAAAATAGAACAGGAACAACAGTGGAATTTAAACCAGATTCAGATATTTTTGATACCGATATTTTTGATTATGAAACATTAAAAGTTAGAATTAGAGAATTAGCGTTCTTAAATAAAGGATTATCTTTAACTATTAGAGATGATCGTGATGATGAAGATACAACTGGTGAAACCTTCCATTATGAAGGTGGTATTTCCGAATATGTTAAGTTTTTAAATGCTTCTAAAACTCCTATTCAAGAAGATATTATTCATTTAGAAGGGGAAGAAGATGGCATATTTTTTGAAGTAGCATTACAATATAACTCTGGGTATAATGATAGTATTTATTCATTTGTTAATAATATTAATACTCATGATGGTGGTACTCATGAAGAAGGAGTTAGAAGGGCCTTAACAAGAGTTATTAATAATTATGCTCGTAAAGCGAATATTTTAAAAGAAAAAGATGATTCTTTAACAAGTGATGATGTTAAAGAAGGTCTTACAATGATAATTTCTTGTAAACATCCTAACCCTCAATTTGAAGGTCAAACAAAAGGAAGATTAGGTAATTCCGAAGTTAGAAGACTTGCTGATAGTGTTTTTTCAAAAGGTTTTGAAAGATATTTAATGGAAAATCCTGACGCTGCTAAGATTATTGTTGATAAGACAATGACTGCCGCAAGAGCTAGAGTAGCAGCAAAGAAGGCTAGAGAAGTAGCCAGAAGAAAAAGTGATTTAGATATTGTTAATTTTGGTGGAAAATTAGAAGATTGTAAAGAAAAGGATCCATCTGTTTGTGAAATATTTATAGTCGAAGGAGATTCAGCGGGTGGCTCTGCAGTCAAAGGAAGAAATTCTATGACACAAGCTATTCTTCCATTAAGAGGAAAAATTTTAAATGTAGAAAAAGCTAGAATAGACCGAGCATTATCTAATGAAGAAATAAGAACAATTATAACAGCTTTTGGAACTGGTATAGGTGACAATTTTGATTTAAGTAAATTACGATATGATAAAATTATAATCATGACCGATGCCGATGTTGATGGAGCACATATTAGAGTATTGTTATTAACACTTTTCTATCGTTTCTTTAAGCCAATTGTAGAAGCAGGGCATGTATATGCGGCTCAGCCTCCTCTTTTCTGTATAAAACATGGTAAAGTTAGAAAATATGTTTTAGATGAAAAAGAAAGAGATGCTTATCTTGCCTCACTAAATCCAAATACTAAATATGAAATTTTTAGAATGAAAGGTTTAGGAGAAATGGATGCTGAAGAATTAAACGAAACAACAATGGATATTAATACTAGAATTTTAAGAAGAATTACGGTTGATGATGCAATCGCTGCTGATGAAGCATTTTCAATGCTAATGGGTGAAGAAGTTGAGCCACGCCGATTATTCATTGAACAAAATGCTGAATATGCTAAGAACGTAGATATTTAGGAGGTTTAAAATGAATCAAGAAAAAGATAAGTTAATAGAAAATAATATAGTAAAAGAAATAAAAGATTCATTTATTGATTATTCAGTTAGTGTTATTATGTCAAGAGCAGTTCCTGATTTACGTGATGGTTTAAAACCTGTTCATAGAAGAATTTTATGGTCAATGTACGAATCTGGTTATACACCAGATAAACCACATCGTAAAAGTGCACGTATTGTCGGGGATGTCATGGGAAAATATCATCCACATGGTGATTCAAGTATTTACGATGCAATGGTAAGACTCGCTCAAGATTTTAATTTTACTCATACATTAGTTGATGGTCACGGTAACTTTGGTAATATTTCTATTCCAAGACCAGCTGCGTCACGTTATACGGAAGCAAGACTTGCAAAGATATCTTTAGAATTATTAAGAGATATTAATAAAGAAACCGTTAATTTTTTACCTAACTTTGATGAATCAGAAAAAGAGCCAGAAGTTTTACCATCTAGATTTCCTAATATTTTAGTAAGCGGAACAATGGGTATTGCTGTAGGTATGGCAACTAATATTCCTCCCCATAATTTAGGAGAAGTTATTGATGGATGTGTTGCATATATCGATAATCCTGAAATTGATATCAACGGATTAATGCAATATATAAAAGGCCCCGATTTTCCTACTGGTGGCGTGATTTTAGGCAATAGTGGAATAAAAAAAGCATATGAAACAGGAAGAGGAACAATTACAATTAGAAGTAAAGCCACAATTGAAGAAAAAAATGGCAAAAATTATATAATTATTGATGAAGTCCCTTATGGTGTAAATATTACTGATTTAAAAGAAAAAGTAGCTGAGCTTGTTCATAATAAAATAATTGATGGAATTGCAGATTATCATACTGATTTAAAAGATGGTTTAAAGATAACTATTACATTAAAGAAAGAAGCAAATGCTCAAGTTGTCCTTAATAATCTATTTAAACATACACAATTTCAAACTAGCTATGGTATTATTTTCTTAATGATTGATAATAAAGTTCCAAGAACTTTAGGTTTAAAAGATATTATTTCTAAATATATTAATTATCAAGAAGAAGTAATTATTAGAAGAACAAAATTTGATTTAGATCGTGCTGAAAAAAGGGTACATATTTTAGAAGGGTATAAAATTGCCTTAGATAATCTTGACGATTTTATAAAAATTATTAGAGAATCGGAAACAGATGTTATAGCTAAAGAAACTTTAATTCAAAAATATGCTTTAAGTGATGTTCAAGCTGATGCAATTTTAGAATTAAAATTACGTCGTTTGACTGGTCTAGAAAGAGCCAAAATTGAAGAAGAATTAAAAGATTTATTAGCTAAAATAGAAGAATATAAGGAAATTTTAGCATCTCGTGAAAAAATTCTAAATATTATTAAGAATGAACTTTTAGAAATAAAAGAAAAATATGCTGTGGAACGTCGTACTAAAATTGATATGACCGCTATTGAATATATCGAAGATGAATCATTAATCCCAGAGGAAGACATAATGGTTGTTTTAACTAATAAAGGTTATATTAAACGTACTACTAATGACACCTTTAAAGTTCAAAATAGGGGTGGAATTGGTGTAAAAGGATTAACTACTAATGATGAAGATTATGTTGAAAATTTAATTAATTTATCAACTCATGATTATATAATGTTCTTTACAAATAAAGGAAAAGTTTATCGTTTGAAAGGATATGAAATACCAGAATTTAGTCGTCAATCTAAAGGAATACCAGTTGTTAATTTGTTAAATATTGAAAAAGATGAAAAAATAAATTCAATTATTCGTATTAATAAAAACGAAGAATATAAATATTTATTGTTTGCAACTAAGAAAGGAATTGTTAAAAAGACTAATATATCCGAGTTTGAAAATATTAGAGCAACTGGAAAAATATGTATTAATTTGAATGACAATGATGAATTGTTAGATGTTAAAAAGACAACTGGCGAAAGTCTTGTCTTGATAGGTAGTAGTGCTGGTCGGATGGTTAAATTTGATGAATCAGAAATTAGAGCTATGGGAAGAACTGCTACTGGTGTTAAAGGAATTAATTTAGATGGGGGCACTTGTATTTGTTTAGAAGTTGTTCAAGAAGATTCAGTAATTGTTTTGGTAACTGAGAAAGGTTACGGTAAACGTACAAATGTTTGTGATTTTAGAAAAACAAAACGTGGAAGTAAAGGCGTTTTAGCCTTAAATGTTACTGAAAAGAATGGTAATTTAGTCGCAGCAAAATTAGTAGAAGAAAATAAAGATTTAATGATAATGACTAATGTGGGAATTACTATTAAATTACCAATAGATCAAATTTCTATTTTAGGTAGAGTGACTCAAGGACTTAGATTAATTTCCTTACGTGAAAATCAAACGGTTGCCACTGTCAGTGTGGTTGATAAAACAAGTGAAGAAGAAGTTACCGGACAAATTGATTAAAAATATTTCCCGGGAAATATTATCAATGTTTCACGTGAAACATTGATAAAGACTTTTTATAATTAATAAGCATAACTTAAATTTTAGGTTATGCTTTTATTATTCTGTGCATTCAGTAAAATATAAATAGCTATAATGAATGTATATAAGTAATGTTTTATATAATTAATAATTTATATTTCAAGGCCCTTGTTAATTATTATAAACATGAGTTTTTAAAAAATAGTAATTATAATAGTTGTTTAATGTTATATAAATAATATTTATAATGATTTAATTTTAAATTGATCATTAATTAGTTATTAATAATTTATATTTATTGTTTGAATATTGTAATACAGAATCAATTTTATTAATTGTATATTAATTGCCTTAATGTTTCACGTGAAACATTAGCAAATTATTTCCCGGGAAATAATTTAAGTAAAAAAAAATAGTTAATAGATGAATTTTATTAAATCACATTTTTTAATTATTCAATGTTTCACGTGAAACATTGAATAATTGTAATTAATAACGTTATTTTTTTGTGATGCTATTTTTTTAAAATTATTAAACAAATTTTTAAATTATAAACAAATCATTAAGTTAAAATAAGTATTTTATTATTTTAGTAAAATATGATAAAGTTTCGAAAATTTAAGTTTTAAGTTTAAAAAGCTACTATAATGTTTCACGTGAAACATTAAAAATATTTCCCGGGAAATATTTTTCTAATTTCTTGTATTAAAAATTAAAATATGTTATTATGACTTTGCACAACAAATATAGCGTAAACTGGTCAGGGTTGGAAAACAGCAGCCAAATCGTTTCCTATTTGTGTGTGCTTTTTTATTAGGTGATAAATATGAAAGACTTTATGACATTAGCGTTTGAAGAATCAATAAAAGCAAATAAAAAAAATGAAATACCGGTTGGGGCTATTATTGTAAGAAACAATAAAGTGATTTCAAAATCTCATAATAATCGTCAAAAAAAATATAATGTTTTAGGTCATGCAGAAATTAATGCAATATTAAAAGCTGAAAAAAAAATAAAAGATTGGCGTTTAGATGATTGCGATTTATATGTTACTTTAGAACCATGTGATATGTGTATAAGCATTATTAAAGAATCAAGAATTAAAAATGTATACTATTTAGCAAAGAATACAAACAAAAGTTCTATAGGTGATGGCCAATTGTATGATAATATTGATTTAAAAGAAAAATATGAACAATTGCTTAAAAATTATTTTAAAAAGATGCGTTGATTTTTTTTAAATTATTATGGTTGCTGTGGTATAATATTGTAAGAAAGGAATTGCACCTATGAACTACAAAGTTTTATATAGAAAATATCGGCCTGATTGTTTTGAAAATATTGTGGGTCAGGATTATATAATAAAAACTCTTCAAAATTCTGTTCTTAATAACAATATTTCACATGCTTATATTTTTTCGGGACCTCGTGGTACGGGAAAAACAAGTACCGCTAAAGTTTTTGCTAAAGCCATTAATTGTTTAGATCCAGTTAATGGATCGCCGTGTGGTAAATGTGAATTTTGTCAAAATTTTCAAGAAAACCCGGACATTATTGAGATAGATGCCGCATCTAACAATGGTGTAGATGAAATAAGAACATTAATTGACAATATTAAATTAATGCCCACAAACGGCAAATATAAAGTTTATATTATAGATGAAGTTCATATGTTAACAACAAGTGCTTTTAATGCCTTATTATTAACATTAGAAGAGCCACCTTCTCATACAATTTTTATTTTGGCAACAACCAACATTGAAAATGTACCGATTACTATATTATCTAGGTGTCAAAGATTCGACTTTCAAAAAATTAAAGTTGAAGATATAGTTAAAAGATTAGAATATATATGCGATATAGAAAATATAAAAGCTACTCCCGAGGCGTTGAAAGAAATTGCCTATTTAGCTGAAGGCGGTTTAAGGGATGCTTTAAGCTTATTAGATCAATTATCAAAGACAAATCAAGAATTAACCTTAGAATTAATTGATAAGGAAGTAAAAACCTTATCGGAAAGCGAAATTATTGATTTATTAAATGTTATTGAAGATAATGATGTAGAACAATTTTTAGAACATTTGCAAGATTACGAGCAAAGAGCAATTGATTATAAAAGTTTTGTTAAAAAATTTACTGATGTGGCTAGTAATCGAGCCAAAAACATCAAAAAGTCCGGTAACTTTAGAAGATTAACTTTTTCTGATTATAAAAAAATAATTTTAGAATTGTCTGATAGTATAACAAAAATTAATATAAATGTAGAACCTTATACAATATTAGAAATGATACTTCTGGATTATTTTAATACAGATACAAAAGCAAATGAAATAGCTGAAATAAAAGAAGAAAAAAATATTGAAGAAAAGCCAAATAATATAGTGGATAACAGTAGTGACGAAAAAATGAAAGAACTTATTAATATTAGAATCAATAATTGTTTTGTAAATGTGCAAAAAAAGTATTTAGAACAAATCAAAAATGATATTAATAATTATTTGAATTCTATAAGTATTGATGGTAAAATAAAAACAATTCTTCTAGATTCTGAAGTAGTTGCGGCATCCGATACTAATTTAATATTTGCTTGTAGTAGTGAGAAAAAAGCTGATACCGCTAATAAAAAATTAAATTTTATTGAAGATGGTCTGGAGAAGGGAATAGGAAAAGCTTATAAGATAATATTTTTAAATCAAAATGTTTGGCTGAAAGAAAAAAATAGGTATATTGAAAACTTAAAAAATAAAATCAAATATAAGATAATTCCTGAACCTGAAATAAGTGAAAAAGAGAATTTTCAAATTAATGATGTATTTGAAATTTCAAAAGTTGAGATTATTTAAGAGGAGGTGATAGAGATGAATATGCAAAATTTAATGGCACAAGCGCAAAAATTACAAAGAGATATAACAGCCAAAAAAGAAGAATTAGAAAAAATGGAATTTGTTGGTAAATCTGAATGGGTTGAAGTAACATTTACTGGGGGCAAAGTAATCAAAAATGTAAAAATTATTAAAGAAGACGATATTGACGATGATGAAAAGGAAATATTAGAAGATATGATCCAAATAGCAATAAAAGATGCTTTTATTCAAATAAATAGAGCAATGGAAGAAAAATTAGGCCAATATGCTGGGGCTTTAGATGGGTTAATGTAATATGATATATCCTGAATTATTGCAAAAATTAATCAATTATTATAAAAAATTTCCTGGTGTTGGTGAAAAATCCGCTGAACGAATGGCTTTAGCTACAATAGAATTAGATAGCAAAGATGTAGATGATTTTTCACAAATTCTAAAAGACGCCAAAGCAAAATTACATCCATGTAAAATATGTGGTCAACTAACGGAGAATGAAATATGTAATATATGTAATAATCCCCAACGTGACAAAAACTTAATTTGCGTTATTGAAGATTATAAAAGTGTCTTTTCCTTTGAAAAAGTGGGCAATTTCCAAGGAGTATATCATGTATTAAATGGTTTAATTTCTCCGATGGATAGTATTGGCCCTGAAGATATTAATATATCTTCCTTAGTTAAAAGAGTAAATGAATTAGAAAATCCAGAATTAATTTTAGCTCTTAAATCTTCCGTAGAGGGAGAAACAACGACACTATATATTAAAAAAATATTTGAAAACAAGAAGGTAACGATATCTAGATTATCTTATGGAATTCCTATGGGTGCTGAAATAGATTATTTAGATATAATTACACTTGATAAAGCATTAGAAGATCGCAAAAAAATATCTGAATAAAAAAGCTCAAATTTAATATACTTTAGTGGTGATATAAATGAAAAATAAGCTAGGATCACTTTTAAAAAAAATAGTGTTTGGCTTTGGAATTATCTATGGAATAAACGTTATGCTAAAAAATGTAGGTGTATATTTACCAATAAATATTATAACTGTCGGAATAACATCGTTTTTAGGAGTTCCTGGTTTATTATCATTATTTGCAATCTTCTATATTATTAATTAGGAGGTTTATTATAAATAGTAGTGAGTTAGAAAATTTAATTAATTATTATAGAGACGGCAAATTAGCTCATGCTTATTTAATATCTACGAATAATATAGATAAATGTAAGGAAGTTCTTTTAAAAGTTATAAAGAACATTTTTTGCGTTTTAGAATATTCTCAAAATTGTAATAAGTGTTCTTTATGTCATTTAATTGATATCAATACATTGCCAAGTTTAAGAATAATTTATCCAGATGGTAATTTTATAAAAAAAGACCAAATATTAGAATTAAAGAATCTTTTTGCTAAAGCATCGCAATTTACGAAAGAGTCAATATACATTATTGTTAATGCTGAAAAAATGAATAAAGAAGCCGCTAATACTATGCTTAAATTTTTAGAAGAACCACAAGGTAATGTTATAGGATTCTTTATTACTAATCATAAAGAAAATATAATGCCTACCATTAGTAGTAGGTGTCAGTTATTAAAGTTAAATTTTGCGACAGAATTATATGATCAATTGGGCATTTCTTTAGAAAAATATAATGAATATGAAGAAGTGGTAAAAAATTATTTATCCAAAATAGAAACGGAAAAAAGTAAGTCTATATTATATAATGGAGAATACTTAAGTAACTATGAAAAAGAAGACATTAAGGTAATATTTCAAATTATATTAAAAAAATATTTAAGTGTTCTAGAAAATAAATTATTGAAACGGGAAACTCAAAATATTTCAGATTATACATTTCTAAATCAATTAAATATAGATAATTTAAAGAAAAAAATAAATCTTATAATCGAAATTTTAAATGAAATAAATTATAATATAAATGTAAATCTAATGTTAGATAAATTTGTCATAGAAATGGATGGAATAAATAATGAAAGTATATAGTGTTATATTTAAAACTAATGGAAAAGAATATTATTTTAACGGTGAAGATACTATTAAAGTTGGAGATTATGTAGTAGTAGAAACGGAAAAAGGACAACAATATGGTCAAGTAAATAGCATCATACAAGAAGATGCTTCCGATAAATATAAAAATATTATTAGAATAGCTACTAAAGAAGATGAAGAAGAATATTATAAAATATTAAAAGAAACCAATGAAGCTTTAATTAAATGTAAGGAGTTTGTAAAAAAATTAGGTTTAAATATGAATGTTATTAGTGCAGATTTTAATTTTGATAAATCTCAGTTGTTATTTAATTTTGTGTCTGAGGAAAGAGTTGATTTTCGAGAACTTGCTAAAAAGCTTGCAAGTGTATATCATACCCGTATTGAACTACGCCAAATAGGAGCTCGTGATAAAGCTAAAGAAGTAGGAGGCGTTGGAGTATGCGGGCAAAAAATATGTTGTGGACGTTTTTTAAATCATATTGAGGCTATTTCAATGAATATGGCAAAAAACCAAAATTTAGCACTTAACCCATCCAAAATTAATGGTCTATGTGGAAGACTTTTATGTTGCTTACAATATGAAGATGAAAATTATGTTGAACTTGGAAAAGGGATGCCTGACATTGGTGAAACTTATAAAACGCAAAATGGTGAGGGAAAAGTTATAAGCGTAGATGTTTTAAATAGAAGATGTAAAGTTTTAATTGGTAGTAATAAAGAAGAAATTGAGATACCTTATGAAGAAGAAAGTACTAAATGATTTATTTGATTATGGTTTGAAAATATATCAAATACCTGGTTATTTTAAATTTTCCTTAGATTCAATTCTTTTAGCAGAATATGTAAAAATTACAAATAAGACTACTAAAATTCTTGATTTATGTTGTGGAAATGCCTCTATTCCATTAATCTTATCTACTAAAACAAAAGCTTTTATGGAAGGGGTTGAAATTCAAAAAGAAATATATGATTTAGCTATCGAAAGTATTCATTTTAATAAATTAGATGACCAAATAAAGATGTATAATGCTAATGTTACCGATATATCTAACTGGTTAAAAGGGAAAAAATATGATATAATCACATGCAATCCCCCATATTTCAAAGTAGATAGTAAAGATTATATAAATGACGAAACGACTTTAGCAATTGCTAGACATGAAATTAAAGCCACTTTAGAAGATATTTTTAAAGTAGTAACTTCGTTTTTAAATACAAAAGGGGAATTTTATTTAGTACATCGGGCTAGCCGATTAGATGAAATAATAAATTTGGGTTATAAATATAACTTAAATGTTAAAAATATTGAACTTATTAAAACTAAGGAAAATAGTGTTCCTTATATTGTCTTAGTAAGATGTGTAAAAGATTCTAATAGTGGGCTTAAAATTAATGATGTTAAATGTATAGAAAATTTAAAAACTTATAAAAACTTGTTCAAGGAGGCAAAATGAAATTGATAGTAGGGCTAGGCAATCCTGGTCGAGAATATAAAAATACTAGACATAATATTGGTTATATGGTATTAGATAACTATTTAGGTAAAGTAGAGTGGAAAAATAAAATGGAATCTTATTTTTATTCTATCGAAATAAATGGTGAAACTGTAATTTTTCTAAAACCAATTACTTATATGAATTTATCAGGTTTAGCTGTAAATAAAGTAGTTAATTTTTATAAAATAAAAATAGAAGATATTCTTATTATTCAAGATGATTTAGATCTTCCATTAGGAACTTATAAAATAAAGAAAAATAGTTCTTCTGGTGGCCATAATGGCATAAAATCAATTATTTCTGAATTAAATACACAAGAATTTGGCAGATTAAAAATAGGTATAGGGAAAAATAATAATATACCAACTGATAAATATGTTTTAAGCAAATTTTCTCTCGAAGAATTAAAAATTATTAATGATAATATGGAAGAATATAAAGTAATTATTCGAGATTTTATTGAAAAAGGTATATAGTTTAAATATTAGGAGTTAAAATGAATTTAGATTCGTATTTTAATTTTACAAATGGTAGTACTACATATGGGTTAACTAATGAGTTAATTGCTTTTTACGTGGAAAAATTATATAAAGAATCTAAAAAAAACATCATAGTAGTAGCTAGTAATTTATATGAGTGTAATAAATTATATAATGAAATAAAAAATCATCTTGATAATACCGAAATTTTTCCTATGGATGATTTTATTACGTCCAAAATGTTAGCAAAATCTCCAGAATTTGAGTTAGGAAGATTAAATGTTTTAGATAAAATTTCTCAAAATCAATTAGTTGTTGTGACAAATTTAATGGGTTATTTAAAATATTTACCTCAAAAAGGTACGGATGAAAAAATAAAGTTAACTAAAAATCAAGAAATTAATCGTGAAGAATTAATTAAAAAGTTAGATTTATTTGGCTATAAAAGAGAATCTTTAGTAACAACATCTGGTGAATATTCTTTAAGAGGTTTTATAATAGACGTTTATCTTATTAATGAACTTCACCCTATTAGAATTGAATTATTTGATAATTTGATTGAATCAATTCGTTATTTTGATGAAAATACGCAAAGAACTATTAAAGAAATAGATGAAATAAATATAAAACCTTTTCAAGAAGTTATAACTGATAAGAAAAGTTCGTTATATGATTATTCTAAAGATGCTATAGTCATTTATTTAAATAAAGAACAAATTAATGTTAGTTATAATAAACTATGTGAAGAAATAGTAGATTATAATAGAGAAAATAATTCCAATGAAAAATACATGTATGAATTAAATGAAATAAATCCCAAGTATGAATTATTTATAGATAATATTACTAATCCAACTGATACAATTGCAAAAGAAATCCTGCCTTTTAATGAAAATTTTGAATTATTAAAAGATAATTATTTTAAATGGCAAAAAGAAAATAAAAAAATATATTTTTATTTATCAAAAGATAAGGAAATTAAAACAATAAAAAGCTTAATTCCAAGCGCTAATATAATAAAACAAAAAATAAATAAAGGTTTTATTTATAAAGATATAGTATGTATTTCAGAAAACGATATTGGAGTACAAAGTAATCCTGTAACTCAATATAAAAACAATTTACATATAGGTAAAAAAATAAAAAGTTATAATGATTTAGAAAAAGGTGATTACATAGTTCATATAAATCACGGAATTGGAATTTATAATGGGTTAGTTACTTTAGTTAAAGATGGGTTAAAAAAAGATTATATTCAACTTTTATATGAAGGAAATGATAAAATATATATTCCGGTCGAAAAAATTAATTCCATCTATAAATATTCAGATAAAGACGGAGCAACACCTAAATTAAATAGGCTTAATTCAACTAATTGGGAAAAAACAAAAACATATATTAAGAAAAAAGCTAAAGATATATCAAAAGAATTATTAGATTTATATGCGAAAAGAGCTGCTATTACCAAAACACCATATAAAGATTATGAAGAAGAAAAAATATTTGCTAGTTCTTTTGCTTATGAAGAGACAAAAGATCAAACTAAGGCTATTTTAGAAATAAGTAGAGATTTAAATAGTAAAGTTCCTATGGATAGATTGTTATGTGGTGATGTTGGTTTTGGTAAAACGGAAGTTGCTATGCGAGCTATTTTTAAAACAGTTATAAATAATAAACAAGTTATGTATTTATGTCCAACTACTATTCTTTCTAAACAACAATATAATGTAATTAAAGAAAGATTTAAAGATGAGCCAGTGGAAATAAGATTATTAAATAGATTTACTACTTTAAAAGAACAAAAATATATATTAGATGGTTTAGAAAAAGGAACAATTGATATTTTAGTAGGTACTCATCGTATCTTAAGTGATGATATTCATCCTAAAAATTTAGGTTTATTAATTATTGACGAAGAGCAACGTTTTGGGGTTAAACATAAAGAAAAAATAAAAGAATTAAAAACGGACGTTAATGTGCTTACATTATCAGCAACCCCTATTCCAAGAACATTAAAGATGGCTTTGGCAGGCTTAAGAGATTTATCGATTATAGATACACCCCCAATTAACAGATATCCAGTTCAAACTTATGTTGTAGAAGAACAAGATTTATTAATAAAGGATGCGATTTATAAAGAATTATCTCGTAAAGGACAAGTGTTTATCTTAAATAATCGAATTGAAAAATTAGAAGAACTTCAATTGCATATTAATTCTTTAGTACCCGAAGCGAGAATTGGTTATGCTCATGGGCAAATGACTAAAGAAGAATTAGAAATGGTAATGGAAAGATTCATAAACTATGAATATGATATCTTAATTTGTACAACAATTATAGAAAATGGAATAGATATTTCTAATGCTAATACTTTGATTGTTTATGATGCCGATAATTTTGGCTTATCGCAATTGTATCAAATAAGAGGAAGAGTAGGAAGAAGTGACCGGATTGCCTATGCATATCTTTTATATAATAAAAAGAAATTATTAAATGAGGTTGCAGTCAAAAGATTACAAGCTATAAAAGAATTTACAGAACTTGGAAGCGGTTATAAAATTGCAATGCGAGATTTAGCTTTACGGGGAGCAGGAGATATATTTGGAAGTGATCAAGCTGGTTTTGTCGATTCAGTAGGTATATCTTTATATATGAAATTAATTGAAGATGAATTAAAAAAGGCTAAAGGGGAGTATGTGGAAGATGAGGAAGAAGATAATAAAAATTTAATTGAGGTTTCAACCCACATAAAAGATGATTATGTAAGTGATGAGGATATTAAAATAGAAATTCATCAAAAGATTAATGAAATAGATTCTCTAGACAAATTAAAGCAAGTAAAAGAAGAATTAGAAGACCGGTTTGGTAAAATTGACAAAGATATGGAAATATATATGTATGAAGAGTGGTTTACTAATCTTTGTAAAATGTTAAATATTACGAAAATTAATAAAACTGAAAGATATATAGAGATAACTTTACCGGAAGAGTTATCTAGTCATATCAAAGGAGATAAATTATTATTTGAAACAATGAATATATCTAATAAATTTAATATAAAGTATATTCATAATAATATAATAATTACCTTATTCTATAAAAGTTTAAATGACCATTATATTTACTTTTTAGTAAAACTTTTAGTAGCTATTAAAGATAACTAGTATAAATAATCTAAATTTATTCACACTAATAAAAGGAGTGTGTAGTTATGAGTAAAAGTGGAATTACTAGAAGAATCGATGAATTAGGAAGAATTGTAGTTCCAAAAGAAATAAGATATAACTTAGGTATTCGCGATGGTGAGCCTTTAGAAATTTATACTAGTGATAATTCCATCATTATAAAGAAATATTCCCATGTGGAGAATATAAAAGATTTAGGTAAAATTATTTGTGATATAGTTAGTGATGCGTGTAATGTTGGTGTAATGATAAGTGATAGAGAAAAAATAATTGCTACTAGTGATAATTTAAAAGAATTACAAAATAGTTCTTTAGAAGAAAAATATAAAAAATTAATTGATAATCGAGAAACATATAAAAAAGATAGTAAAGAAATTAATTTTAATAAAAATTGTTATTTTACTATATTACCTATTATTACCTCAACTGATTGTAATGGCTTAGTCTTTATTTTAAGTGATACGTTACAAAACGAAAATTTAAATTATGCTAAAATAGTTCAAAAATTATTAGTTCAAAAATTAGATGTTAATTAAAACATCTTTTTTGTATGAGAAAACCCCCAGATAGTCTGGGGGTTCAGTAAAGCTTAAGCGATAAGTTGAAAAGAAAAACTC
>CANQYF010000003.1 GCA_947628075.1 uncultured Bacilli bacterium
AATATGCTCTTTTAACTAATGAAATATATAAAGGTTGGTCAAATATGACTGCTTCTGAATATAAAAAATTAAAAGGTATCAGAAAAGAATCATTGAGAGATAATATGACTGACATTGAAGTGGCTCTAACAAATATTGGTGAAATAGCAGCAAGGGATATTGCAAGAGAAGAACATCCAAAAGGCTTAAAAGAAAACTTAAATGTAGCAAAACGTGGTGGAGGAGTTGCCAAAGGAGCAAAGGACTTATATGAAAAAGAAACTAAAAAATCAGCTATATCTAAAAGCAACAGTTTAAATTATAAATATATAGATGAAACAAAGAAAATAGAAGAAAAAGCGAGTGATAAAAATGAGTAATAATAGTGAAAAACAGGGGTTGCATAAAAGCGTAATCAACTGGTATCCAGGGCATATGGCTAAGACCAAAAGATTAATAAGTGATGAACTTAAAAATATTGATATAGTTTATGAAGTAATTGATGCTAGAATTCCTTATTCTAGTAAAATAAAAGATATTGATAATTTAATTAAAAATAAACAAAGAATTTTAATTATGACTAAGAAAGATTTATGTGATATAAACATTACTAATAAATGGGCAAAATTTTATGAAGATAAAGGATATAATGTTTTAGTTGTAGATCTAAAAGATAATAATGATTATAAAAAAATAATTGATTTAACTCATGAAATTACTAAAAATATTCAAGAGAAAAGAAAAGGAAAAGGGTTAAAAGAAAAAGAAATAAGAGCATTAGTAATTGGGATACCAAATGTTGGTAAAAGCACTCTTATTAATAAAATAACTGGCAAAAAAAGCACTAATGTTGAGAATAGACCGGGAGTTACCAAAAATTTAAATTATTTAAAAACAAATGAAGGAATTACTTTATTAGATACACCAGGAATATTATGGCCAAAATTAGATGAAGAAAAAGTAGCTTTAAATATTGCCTCAACTGGTGGTATAAGAAAAGAAGTATTAAATTTAGATGAAATATGTTTACATATTTTAAATTTTTTGTATGAAAATTATCCTAATATTTTAAAAGAAAAATACGGTATAAATGATAATGATCCAATTTTAATGTATGAAATTATTGCCAAAAAAATTGGTGCTGTAAAAAATAATGAAATTAATTATGACAAAGTGAGCGAAAAAGTGTATAATGATTTAGTAGGAGAAAAAATCAAAGGAGTAACATTAGATAAATGGCAGTAGATTTATTAAAATACGAAAAATCATTATATAAAGAAGGATATGAATTAATTGCAGGTTGTGATGAAGCTGGTCGCGGGCCTTTAGCTGGCCCCGTAGTGGCTTCTGCTGTAATTTTACCCAAAAATTATAAATTAAAAGGACTGAATGATTCTAAGCAATTAAGTGAAAAGAAAAGAAATGAATTTTACGATATAATTCAAAAAGATGCCCTAAGTATTGGTGTAGGAATCGTTGATAATAAAAAAATAGATGAAATTAATATATTAGAGGCATCAAGATTAGCGATGAATATCGCTTTAGACAATTTAAAAATAAAACCGGAATATATTTTAACAGATGCTATGAAATTGCAAAGAAATGTTCCTGTTTTAGCCATTATTCATGGTGATGCCTTAAGTTTAAATATTGCGGCTGCTTCCGTAATTGCCAAAGTTACTAGGGATAGAATAATGACAAATTTAGGTAAAGAATATCCTGAATATGAATTTGAACAACATAAAGGGTATCCTACTAAAAGACATATTGAATTAGTCAAAAAATTGGGAGTATTAGATTGTTATCGACAAACTTTTCGTCCCATAAGTGAATTAGTGAAAGGAAGTAATAGAGATGGAAAATAAAAAAGAAATAATGGATATGGAGAAAAATGAGAATAAGAGCTTAAAAAAAGATTCATTTATTTTTAATTTATTTTTTATAAATATTTGTCTTTTTGCTATTGAAATAATTTTTAGATTTTTAAATGATTTTGAAATATTTAGTTATGCTACTTTACGAATATTTCTAAGTACTTTTATAATTTCTTTGCTATTTACCTTAATTAGTTTTTTGACTAAGAAAAAATGGCTTAAAAATACAATATTATTAATATTAGTCTTTTTCTACTCTATATATACATGGTTACAAATTGGGTTTATTAATTATTTAGGAGTATATATTTCATTTCATACTTCTAGTCAATTTGGGGCAGTTAAAGATTATATTGGTGACTTTTTATTGTCATTTAAATGGACTTATTATTTAGTATTTATACCTTTTATTTTTGCTTTAAGTTTTTATATATTAGGATTACGCAAAAGAGAATATATTAAACCAAATATTGGTTTAAATACTATTAAAGCTTTAATAGTTATATTTATTAGTATGCTAATTTATTATAGTACTTTAATAATTCCATTTATGCAAAATGACTTACAGATTAAAAGTAATAAAAAATTATTTATAAATCCTGATGTTCCTACGGTGGCAGTCAATCAATTTGGGGTTATGGTTTTTGGAGCATTAGATTTAAAAAGTTTTATTTTTCCAGTTCAAGAAGAGGAAGAAGCCTTTAAATTTGAAGAATCACAACAACCAGTAAATAGAGAAGTATCGCCGGCTTTAATGGATATTGCTAAAGATGAAACTAATAAGAAATATACTAATTTAAATAACTTTTTTGCATCGCAAGAAGTTACTGATTATAATGAATATACTGGTATGTTTGAAGGTAAAAATGTTATTATAATTTTAATGGAATCAGTAAATGAAGCCTTTATTAATGAAGAATTTTTCCCTAATTTTTATAAATTATATAGTGAAGGCTGGCATTGGGAGAATAATTATTCACCTCGTAATAGTTGCGCAACTGGTAATAATGAATTTAGTGCAATGACAGGTTTATATTCTATTTATAATACTTGTACATCTAATGTTTATAAAGATAATTCCTATTTTGAAGCAATTTTCAATTTATTTAATAATAAAGGTTATACCACTACTAGTATGCATGATTTTGTTGAATGGTTTTATAAAAGAAAAACAATTCATCCTAATATGGGAAGTATGAAGTATTATAATGCAAACAATTTAGATATTGAAACAGCTAGTTATTATGGAGAATGGCCTAGTGATGAAGAATTCTTTGAAAAAGCGATGGATATTGTCTTAAATGATAATTCTGGTAAACCTTTTATGACTTGGTTAACGACAGTTACAACCCATCAACCATATACAAATAATTCAACTTATGGTGAATTATATAAAGCTGATTTTAAAGCGAAAGGTTATTCTAATGCCGTTAGTAGATATTTTTCAAAGTTAAAAGTTTTAGATAATGCGATTGGTATTATGTTAGATAAACTAAAAGCAGCAGGAAAGCTAGATGATACCGTTATTTTACTAACTGCTGATCACTATCCATATGGTCTTAATCGAAATTATATTTCTGAAATGATTAAACATGATTTAAATGATTATGAAATTGAAAGAACTCCTTTTGTTATTTATAACAGTACAATGAGTCCTAAGACTTTTTCAGAATATTCTTCCTATCTTAATTTAACTCCAACTATTGCTAATTTAATGAATTTAGATTTTGATCCAAGACTTTATATGGGTAAAGATTTATTAAGTAAAGAATATACTTCAAGAGTAGTTTTTGCGGATGGCTCTTGGAAAAATGAATTAGCATATTATAATGCTTCAAATAGTAAAATAACTTATTATAAGGAAGATGCCTATACACCTGAAGAAATTCAACAAATAAATAATGAAGTAGCCCTTCAAATTCAAATGAGTACTAACGCTATTAAAAATAATTATTTTAAATATTTAGAAGAAAAAATTACGGAATATAATAGTAAATTACAACAAGATGTTGAAGAAGATGTTACTGATAATTCAGTTGATGCATCTTCAAATCCTGAAGAAAAAACTGAGAATTAGCTATTTACATTTTTGTAAATAGTTTTTTAAATTTAATAAAAATTTTTCTATCGTAAGTTGACATTAAAGAATTTTCATTGTATAAAATATAAATGAACGGAGGAAAGTTCAATTGAAAAATATTGTGATAGTAGAATCGCCAGCTAAAAGTAAAACTATTGAAAAATATTTAGCGGGAGATTATAAAGTAGTATCATCAAAAGGTCATATTAGAGATTTAGCTACAACAGGAAAATATGGCCTTGGTGTAGATTTAGAAAATGATTTTAAACCTACATATGTAATAATTAAAGGCAAAAATAAGGATGTTAAAGAATTAAAAAAATTAGTAAGTGCAGCTGATCATATTTATTTAGCTACCGACCCCGACCGGGAAGGGGAAATTATATCTTGGCATCTTAAAGAAGAGTTAGCAATACCGGAAGATAAATATACGAGGGTTACATTTAGAGAAATTACAAAAGATGTAGTTTTAAAATCAATTAAAGAAGAAGCTAAAATTGATATGAATTTAGTAAAGGGAGCCGAAACGAGAAGAATTCTTGATCGTATAATTGGTTTTCGGTTATCAAAATTAATGCAATATAAAACTGGTGGCAAAAGTGCTGGTCGTGTGCAATCAGTAGCGTTAAAATTAATTGTAGATCGCGAAAGAGAGATTTTAGCTTTTATTCCAAAAGAATATTGGACTATTGAAGCTGACTTTAAAGATTTTACCGCTGAGCTTTTTAAATATCGTGATAAAGATATTGAAATTAATACGGAAGTAGAAGCTGATGAAATACTTGCCAAATTAACCAATTCTTTTAAAATAAAAAATATCGAAGAAAAAGAAAAGAAAAAATCAGCTCGTGAAGTATTTAAAACTTCTACATTACAACAAATGGCCTCTAATAAACTTAATTTTGCGGCTTCTAAAACAATGAAGATTGCTCAAAAATTATATGAAGGAATTGATTTAGCTAATGAAACAGTGGGGCTTATTACGTATATGCGTACGGATAGTGTTAGAGTATCAGATGAATTTATTTCCCAAACTAAAGGCTATATAAATGGTAAATATGGTAAAGAATATGTGGGATTTGCAAAAGTTGGTAAGAAAAATGCCAATATTCAAGATGCTCATGAAGGAATAAGACCGACTAGTATTAATAGAACCCCGGAAAGTATTAAAGCTTATTTAAGTACGGATGAATACAAATTATATAAATTAATATATACGAGAGCCTTAGCTAGTATTATGGCTGATGCCAAAGTATTAGCGACGACAATTATTTTTGAAAATAATGAATATCTATTTAAAACAACTGGTAGTGTATTAATTTTTGATGGTTATTTAAAAGTATATTCAGAATATGAAGATAGTGAAGATAAAGTCTTACCTAATTTTAAAGAATATAAAAGTGATACTATTCTTAGCAATTCCATTAATAAATACCAACATTTTACTAAACCAGCAAGTCGCTATACTGAATCTAGTTTAATAAAAGAATTAGAAAGTTTAGGAATAGGTAGACCTTCTACTTATGCTACTATTATAAGTACTCTTAAAGATCACGATTATGTTAAAGTTGAAGAAAAGAAATTTGTTCCTACGGAAATGGGAATTGAAACTACCGATAAATTACAAGAATATTTTAGTGATATTATCAATGTTAAATATACAGCTTCAATGGAAAATGACCTCGATTTAATTGCGGAAGCTAAAAAAGATAATATCAAAGTATTACACGATTTTTATGATAAATTTGCTCCTATTATGGATGATGCTTTAAAAAATATGACAAAAAAAGCTCCTGTATCAACTGGAGAAGTTTGCCCGGAATGTGGGAATGAATTAGTAATTAGAAAAGGCAAATATGGCGAATTTGTGGCTTGCTCTAATTATCCTTCTTGTAAATATATTAAGAAAGAAAAGAAAGAAGATAACGAAGATTTAGAACTTGCTAAGTGTCCTAAATGTCAAAAAAGTATTGTGGCAAGGAAAACAAAAAGAGGAAAAATATTCTATGGCTGTTCGGGATATCCTAAATGTGATTATGCTACTTGGTATAAACCAACGGGTGAAGTATGTCCAAAATGCGGTAATTTAATTGTAAATAAAAATAATCAAGAAATTTGCGAAAATTGTGAAAAGAATGACTAATTTTTTAGCCATTCTTTTAAAATGTATAATAAATGACAAAGAATAGGGCAAGATAATTAAAAAATAAATAAAAATTTGGTATAATTTAAATGGGTGAATTATGAAATTAAATAAAGTATTTAAAAATAAAACACAAATGATTATTTATAGTATTATTACGATTATTTGTCTTTGTTTATTTATAGTTATTAGTAAAATTGATTTTACCAAAAGTGATTTAACAGATGCTGAGAAATTTTCTTCGTTATATAACATGGTTTCTAAAAACAATTTGTATAAATTTGCCCATGCTAGTGATGTATTAGAAATTGTAGAAGGAAGAAGTGGCATTATTTTATTAGGATTTCCTATGAATAAGTGGACTAATTATACGGCGAGCATCTTAAATGAAGTAGCTATGGAACAAGGAGTTAAAGAAATATTATATTATGATTTTCATCAAGACCGAAAAGTATCTAATGGAACTTATAGTATTTTAGTTAGTAAATTAAGTGCTTATATGACCGTTGATGATGAGGGCAATATGGATATCCAAGCTCCAGCCGTTTTAATAGTTAAAAAAGGAAAAGTTATTGCTTACTTTGATGATACTTCTATATTAAAAGGTAATGTTAAACCAGAAGATTATTATACTGAATATCAAAAAGGTTTAACAAAGTCTAGTTTTAAAACTGCTATAATAAATTATTTAAATGAGGAGTAAAAAATGGAAGAAAATTTTAAAAATAAACTTGGTTTAACATTTTTTATATTAGTTATTGTCTTTTTATTAGTGGGAGGTTTTATTTATACAAATCATATATTAAATCCAACTAACAAAAAAGAAGAAGCCAAAAAGGAAGTAAACTATAAGATAGATAAAGATAATCCTTATATTTATTATAAAAATGAAGAAGTAATTAGTGAAAGTGCCGAAATATATTATAAAGATGTTGTCATTAATTTAAATACGCAACAAGATTTAAATTCAATTTTAGATAGTGAAAATGAACGCTATAAAAGTAATATTAAATACTTATCAGATGCCTCTTTATTAAGTGATGATTTAATTAATTATAAAAATGATAATTTATATATGCTTACTTATAGGGAATATGAAAATTATGAGTATGAAAATTATGTTAGTTTAGTCTTAAATGATTTCAACTATTCTTGTTTTGATAATAGTACGTTTATTGGTACTAAAAGTTATATTTTTGATACTTCCAATGGTAAACAGTTAACCGAAGATGAAATATTAGCGTTATATGATGTTTCTATGGAAGAAATAAAGAATAAAATAAGAAATGTTTTAGATGAAAAGCAAACAACTAATGACGAAGGTAATCCTTTATTAAAAATCGATGAAACTTTAAATGAATTTACTCAGTATGCTTTATATATAAATGAATATGGACGTTTATATATAACTTATCTTGTCAAAACGAGTGATGTAGATTATAATGAGATTATGGAGGTTAAATAATGAATTTAAATACTGAAAACAGAATGCTTAAAGTAATTGAAAATTTAGATAATAAACTTACAAGTATTAGAGCCGGAAGAGCTAATCCATCTATGTTAAATGGAATTATGGTTGACTATTATGGCTCTATGACACCGCTTAATAGTATTGCAAATATAACAGTTCCGGAAGCAAAACAATTATTTATTAAGCCTTTTGATAGAAGTGCTTTAAAAAATATTGAAAAAGCTATAAATGAATCTAATTTAGGAATTGCTCCTAATAACAATGGGGAAATGGTAATTTTAACAATTCCTGAGCTTACAGAAGATAGAAGAAAAGAATATGTTAAAATGGCTAAAAGTACTGGTGAAGAAGCAAAAATTGCATTAAGGAATATTCGCCAAGAAGATAATGATAAAATAAAAAAAGAAGAATTACCAGAGGATGAAGAAAAGTTATATTTAGAAGATGTTCAAGATTTAATTAATAAATATAATAAAATAGTTGATGATAAAGTCAAAGAAAAAGAATCAGAATTAATGAAAATTTAGAAAAGAGCTAGCTATTATGAATAAAAGGGAAGAAGTAGTAAATAACGAACAAATACAAAAATACAAAGGAAATTTTCAATTGCCACTTATTATTGGAGTATATTTAACTTTAGACATTATATTATTATTTTTGCTATGTATTATAGAATTTTATTTTAAGATTGATCACCAAATTATTTTAATAATTAGTTTTGTTTTAGAATTTTTAGCGGTATTATATGTAGCATTAAAAGGAAATATAAAGTCTTCCATTATTTTATATATACTTCTTGTGGTGTCACCTGTGTTTTTAGGTTTAATTGCGATGGCCATGAATTACTTTATGCATGGTGCAATTCCTTTTACTCCAACCATTCTTTATATTTTTCGAACTGGTTATAATTTTGATTTTGAAAAATTAAATATATTTTTAAGAATAATTACTATTTTTAGAATTCCTGCTTTATGTTCAATAATCGTTAGTAGTCTTATACGTTTAAAGAAAAAGGACAAATAATTTGTCTTTTTTAAATTGTAATATAATTAATTAAATAGTATAATAGAAAGCATGAAAAGAAATGAAGTAGATAGATCAAAACTAAGTCCCATGATGAAACAATATATGGAAATAAAAGATCAATATAAAGAAGAGCTTTTATTCTTTCGTCTTGGTGATTTTTATGAATTATTCTTTGAAGATGGTTTAATCGCGTCTCGAGAATTAGAATTAACGTTAACAGGCAAATCCGCTGGTTTAGATGAAAAAGTTCCAATGTGTGGTGTTCCTTATCATGCCGTTAAAAGTTATATTGAAAAACTGGTAAATAAAGGATATCGTGTCGCAATCTGTGAACAATTAGAAGATCCTAAAAGTACTAAAGACACTGTTAAAAGAGGAGTAGTAGATGTTATTAGTAAAGGAACTATTACAGACTTTGAACTTTTAGATGAAAAAAATAATTCTTATATTGCTAGTATTCTAGAATTTAGTGATATTTATATTATTACATATGCTGATATTTCCACAGGAGAACTTTGTAGTTTAACTATCCCAAATAAAGAAGAAAATTTAATAAGTGAAGTATTATCTTTAGGAATTAAAGAAGTAGTCCTTTTAGATAATTTAAATGTATCTTTAGTAGATTTACTCAAAAATCGTTATGGTATTGAAGTAGAATTTAGTAAAGAATATTATAATGAAGACTTAGATGTTATTGATAAAGTTAGTGATGCAAGAGCCAAAGCAGGAATTAAACATTTATTTTACTATTTAGTCGTAAGAGAACTAAAAAGTATTACCCATTTTAATGAATGTAAGATTATATCGAAAATTGATTATTTAGAAATGGATATTCATACTGTAAGAAATTTAGAATTATTTGAAACAATTCGGCTAAAAGATAGAACATATTCTCTTATTTGGTTACTTGATAAATGTAAAACGGCGATGGGCTCAAGAAAATTACGAAGTTATTTAATGTATCCTTTAAAAGATATTAACGAATTAAATAAAAGATATGATTATATTGAAATTTTAAATAATAATTTTATTTTAAAAGATGAACTTAAAAATTTATTATATGAAATATATGATTTAGAAAGATTATGTGGTAAAGTCAATACAGGAAGTGTAAATGGTAGAGACTTATTACAATTTAAAAATAGTTTGAAAGTATTACCAAGAATTAAAGAAATCATTGATGAATTAAAACTTGATTATAATTTAGATACTCATCAAGATATCTATATGTTATTAGAACAAGCTTTATATGAAAATCCACCGATAAGTATTAAAGAAGGTTATTTAATTAAAGATGGCTATAACGAAGAATTAGATGAACTAAAAAAGATTAGAAGTGGGGGAAAAGATTTTTTAAGAGACTTTGAAAATAAAACTAAAGAAGAAACTGGAATTAAAAATTTAAAAGTAGGTTTTAATAAAATATATGGTTATTATATTGAGGTTTCTAAAGGCCAAGCTAAAGAAGTTAAAGAAAACTTTGGTTGGGAAAGAAGACAAACATTAACAACGGCAGAAAGATTTATATCAAAGGAATTAAAGGAAAAAGAAGAACTTATTTTAAATGCGGAAGAAAGAATTATTGACTTAGAATATAATTTATTTATCGAAATAAAAAATATAATTAAAAAAGAAATTTTGAAAATCAAAAAGACAGCCGATGTTATAAGTAATTTAGACGCAATGTTATCATTATCTATTTGTAGTGAAGAATTAAATTTAGTAAGACCTACTTTAAATAATGAAAAGAAATTAGAAGTAGAAGCAGGAAGACACCCAGTAGTGGAACTTGTCAGTGGAGATGACTATGTAGCTAATGATATCCATATTAATAAAGATAAAACTACTTTATTAATAACTGGCCCTAATATGAGTGGTAAATCAACTTATATGCGTCAAATTGCAATTATTATATTGATGGCTCAAATGGGATCGTTTGTTCCGGCTAAAAAAGCTAATCTGCCAATCATTGATAAAATATTTACAAGAATTGGGGCATCTGATGATTTAGTAAGTGGCGAATCAACTTTTATGGTGGAAATGAAAGAAGCTAGAAATGCTCTTATAAATGCTACTCCTAATAGTTTAATTATTTTTGATGAATTGGGAAGAGGAACTGCAACCTATGATGGAATGAGTTTAGCTCAAGCGATATTAGAATATGTATCCGATAATATTAAAGCTTTAACTTTGTTTTCAACGCATTATCATGAACTTACCAGTTTAGAAAAAAAATATAAAACAATTAAAAATATTCATGTTTCCGCTATTGAAGAAGAAGGCAAGATAACATTTTTACATAAAGTAAAAGAAGGAGCTGTTGATAAAAGCTATGGTATTCATGTTGCAAGACTTGCTAATATGCCAGAATCTTTATTAATAAGAGCGGAGAGTATTTTAAAAGAGTATGAAAGTGGTAGTAAGAAAAATAATATAGATAATAGTAAAGTTCAGTTAGCTTTTGATTTTGAAGAAAAAGCATTACCTAAAGATGATGATTTAAAAAAGAAAATCGAAAGTATTGAACCATTAAATATGACTCCAATTGAAGCTTTAAATTATTTATATGAATTAAAACAAAGTATAAAGAAAGATTAATTTATAATTTAAATTAGGAAAACTTTTTGTTATAATTAGAAAAGTGGTGAAATTTTTATGGCAAAAACGAGAAGTGAATTACGAGAAAAATGTATGATTATCTTATATCAATGGGATTTGTTCAAAAAAAATGGTGACAATATTTCAATTGATGACTTAATCAAGGAAAATTTAGAAATAGATAATGATTTTGTTAAAGATATTGTTTATGGTGTAGTTACTCATCAAAATGAAATTGATGAAATCGCTAATAGTTATATGAAAGACTGGGATATTAATAGAATTGATAAAACAGGAGCAGCAATACTAAGAATGGGAATTTTTGAAATAAAATATACTGATACCCCAGAAATAGTAGCAATTAATGAAAGTATTGAACTTGCTAAAAAATATAGCGATGATAATGTCCGCAAAATTATTAATGCGGTTTTAGATAAAATTGTAAAAGAATAGATTGACTTGCGAAAATTTGTTTGCTATACTTTAACTAGTAAATAGAAAGGATCATTATGGAAGAGAGAGAGTTTTTAAGTGTTAGTGAAGTAAATGATTATATTAAAGTTCTTTTCGATGGTGATAGTTTTCTTAATAAAATATATTTAAAAGGGGAAATATCAAATTTTAAAAGTCATACTCGAGGCCATTTATATTTTACTTTAAAAGATGAAGTTTCTCGCATCAATGCTGTCATGTTTCAAAGCAGTGCTCGGAATTTACAATTTGTGCCTGAAGATGGGATGAATGTTTTAGTAAAGGGGCGTATTTCTGCTTATCCCGCTAGTGGCAACTATCAAATTTACGTTGATTCAATGGAACTAGATGGTTTAGGAAATCTTTATATTGAATATGAAAAATTAAAAGAAAAATTATTTAAAGAAGGATTATTTAATAAAGACCATAAAAAGCCTATTCCTCAGTTTCCAAAACGGATTGGTATTATTACGGCCGATACGGGTGCCGCTGTAAGAGATATTATGAGTACTATCAAAAGAAGATATTCATTATGTGAAGCAATTCTTTTTCCAAGTTTAGTGCAAGGAAAAGAAGCTGCTCCTAATATTGTTAAACAAATAGAAGTAGCTGATAATTTTGGCTGTGATATTTTAATAGTTGGTCGTGGTGGTGGCTCTATTGAAGATTTGTGGGCCTTTAATGAAGAATGTGTGGCAAGAGCCATTTATAATGCCAAAACACCAATCATAAGTGCTGTAGGGCATGAGCCAGATTTTACCATTGCGGACTTTGTTGCGGACTTACGAGCACCAACTCCGACGGGAGCAGCAGAAATGGCAGTACCAACTATACTTGATATAAGTAATTTATTAAATCAATATAAATTAAGACTTAATAAAAATATTAAAAGTTTAATTAATACTAAATTTATCGAATTTAGAACATTAAAGAATTCATTTATCTTAAAAAATCCAATGAGTTTATATGAAATGAAAGAGCAAAATTTAGATAAATTAATTGATAATTTAAATCGAAATATTACGAATGTTTTAGATACAAAAAAGAATAATTTAACCCTCTTAATTAATAAAGTAAAATTGTTAAGTCCAAATAATTTAATTAATAATAATCAAAACAAATTAAAAGAAATAACAACGAATTTAAACAATGTTATAGATAGAAGAATGTTAAATATAAAACATCAGTTGGATAATTTAATTAATACTTTAAAACTATGTAACCCCTTAAATATTTTAAGTAATGGTTATTCATTAGTTACAAAAGAAGATAAAGTAATAAAAGATAGTAATAAATTAAAAATAAATGATGAAATTAACATTAAATTTAGTCAAGGTGAAATAATCGGAATAGTAAAGGAGATAAAATAATGGAAGAAAAATCATTTGAAACTAATTTAAAAGATTTAGAATCTTTAGTAAAAGAACTGGAAACAGGTAATGTACCTTTAGAGGACGCCATCAAAAAATATACAGAGGCAATGGAACTAGCCAAAAGTTGTAGTGAAAAATTAAACAATGCTACAGAAAAAGTTAATAAAATATTAGCTAGTGATGGTGAATTAAAAGATTTTGAAGTAAAAGAAGAAAATTAGACTTAAACAGTCTATTTTTTTGACACTCATTTGTCAATTATAAATATATAAAATAATGTCAAAGAGAGTAAATTTCTCTCTCTTTTATATTGTCAAATTATAGCAAGAGACCTACAATATTATTAGAAAATATGAACATAATAAAAGTAGGTGATATTATGGTTAATAGAAAAATAAATGGCCAAGAGATAAAGAAACCCAAAAAGAAAAATAAAGTAATTATAGTAATAACTATTATTATAATATTACTAGTAATATTGGCTTTTATTGGTTCTTATTTGTTTATGTATAATAAAAAATCTACAATAAAATATGAAAACGAAATTAAAGAAATTGCTAAGCAAAATGATATGGCTTTGATTGATTATGAAGAAGAAGTGGAAAATAATACAACATGGACTTATGAAGAATTAGAAAGTAAATTAATAGACAAAAATAAATTAATAAATGGTACTAAGATTACTATAGTAATTAATGATGAAATATTTAATGAAGGAGATTCATATACCTTTGTAATTGGGGAAACTAAAATAGATATTTATTTAAATAAAACGTATACTTATAAAATATTTAAAGAAGAAACTGAAGTAATTGAAAATAAAAAAGAAATAATTATTACAATTAAAGATACAACAGCTCCGATACTTGATGGCGTTAAAGATCAAACCATAACAGTAGGTGATACTATAGATTTACTTAAGGGTATTACAGCTAAAGATGATGTTGACGGTGAAGTCGAAGTAAAGATTGAGGGAGAAGTAGATACTCAAAAAGTGGGAACTTATAAAGTAAAAGTATATGCCATTGATAAAAGTGGTAACCAAGTTGAACAAGAAATGACTATTACAGTTAAAAAGAAAGCTACCACTACAAAACCTTCAACAGGTACAACGACGACTAAACCAAGCACTAATAATAATACTTCTACTACATGCAAATATACTTCTTTATTAAAAAAAAGAGGATATAGTAGTAAAGATGCTGATGCTTGCGAAAAAGATCGTCAATCAGTGGCCGTTGCGCAACAAATAGCCAATGAAATTTTAGCCAAAGGTTATACTACTGACTACGAAAAGGTAAGAGATGCTGCCGAGGCAGTAGCAAGTAATTATGATTATAATACTCATATTGAAGAGGGTTATGATTACAGAACTCCTTATGGAGTATTTATTAAACATGCGGCCTCTTGCGCAGGATGTACAAGAGCATTAATTTTAGTTTTAGAATTAATGGGCTTTACTAATTTAACTCATGCCAATGAAAATGAATGGACACATCAATGGGTTATTTTAGAAATGGATGGCAAAAAAGGATTTGCAGATGGTCAAGTTGGTAGTGTTGGTTTTGGTTGTTATTTTAATGACGATACTTGTACAGAGTAATATAAAAGACAAAAGGTGATAAAATGAAGAAAATATTGATTATATTTATAAGTTTGTTTCTTATAACATCTTGTGGTAAAAATGAAGATCAAGTTTTAATAAATAATGAAGAATATAAATTGGGTGATACAATTAATATTAAATTAAATTTTAAAAATGATGATAAGCCAGCTAAATTATGCCCTACTATTAAAATAACGAGGGAAAAAGAAAATAAATCTAATATTGCAACATCACTAGATTATCATTCTGAAAATTTAGAAACTTTGAATTACAGTATTAAGTCCTTAAATGAAAGTGATAATAATGGTTGGCATTTACGATTAGATTTAGAGAAAATAAGTGATGAAAATATTATTTATCTAGAAGAAATTACAAATTTAAAACTAACTATTAAAGAAGCGGGTAATTATCATATTACTTTAGATGATACTGAAGAAGAATGTTATACCAAATATAAGAATGATTTAAATTTAGAAATAACGAAATAAGTTATTTCTTTTTTTTAAATTATAAATTATAATTTAGTTATGGAGAATAATATGTATGCAGAAATATTAATTGAATATCCAACTAAAAAAATAGATAAATTTTTTACTTATAAAATTCCTCTTGATTTACAAAATAAAATTAAAAGAGGGATGAAAGTAAAAGTACCATTTAATAATAAGATTATTAATGGTTTTGTTATGCAGATAATTAGTACATATAATAGTTCTTATGAATTAAAGGAGATAAAAGAAATAGTAGATGAAGAATTAGTTTTAAATGATGAATTAATGAATCTTGGTAAATTTTTACAAGAATCAACACTTTGTCCTTTAATAAGTGCTTATCAAACGATGTTACCATCTTCTTTAAAAATTAAAGATCAAGATACTAATTATAAATTTTATAAAACTTATATTTTACCTAGTAAAAATGTAGAAGATTTACAAGAATATTTAAAAAATTATCATAAAAATAATTTACAAAGTAAATTATTAAATGATCTTATTGGAAATGGAAAATTACTTAAGAAAAATTATTCTAATGCCGTAGTTAAAGCGTTAAAAGAAAAAAAATTAATTAAAATAATAGATGAGCAAGAATATCGGATTAATAAAAGCAAAAAGAATAATATAAATAAACATAAATTAAATGAAGAACAACAATTAGCTTTTGAAAAAATATATACTAATATTAAGAATAGTAATATTAAAACCTATCTTTTAGAAGGAGTTACAGGCTCTGGGAAAACAGAGGTATACTTAAATCTTATAGCTAAGACTTTAGAAATGGGAAAAACGGCGATAGTCCTTGTTCCCGAAATTACTCTTACCATGCAAATTGTTGAAAGATTCTATGAATGGTTTGGCTCTAATGTTGCCATCTTTCATAGTGCTTTATCAAATGGTGAAAAATATGATGAATATTTGAAAATAGTAAGAAATGAAGTAAGCGTTGTAGTTGGAACACGTTCAGCTATTTTTACTCCGCTTAAAAATATTGGGCTTATTATCATAGATGAGGAACATAGTGATACATATAAACAAGATAATATGCCAAGATATAATGCAATAGAGATAGCTAAAAAAAGAATCGAGTATCATAATGCAACATTAGTTTTAGGAAGCGCTACTCCCACTTTAGAAGATAGAAGTAGGGCATTAAAAGGGGTTTATGAACATATTAAATTAACAAAGCGGGCAGGGATGGGACTTCTCCCTCAAGTCACAATTGTCGATATGTTAAAGGAAATTAAAAAGAAAAATTTTATTTATAGTGAAGAGTTAATCAAAAAAATAAAAGAAAGACTAGATAATCATGAACAAATAATAATATTATTAAATCGAAGAGGGTATTCAACGACAATTAATTGTTCTAATTGTGGTTATACTTATAAATGTCCTCATTGTGATATTACTTTAACTTATCATAAATCAACGAATAATTTACGTTGTCATTATTGTGGCTATTTTCAAAAAAAAGATGAAGAATGTCCGAATTGTCATGAAAAAGCTTTGAATTATTTAGGATTAGGTACTGAAAAAGCAGAACTAGAATTGCAAAAACTATTCCCAGAAGCCAAAATATTACGAATGGATCAAGACACTACTTCCAAAAAAGGCTCTCATGAAAAAATAATTGAAAGTTTCAAAAATAGAGAATATGATATTTTATTAGGTACCCAAATGATTAGTAAAGGCTTAGATTTTCCTTATGTATCTTTGGTAGGCGTAATAAATGCTGATAGCTCATTAAATATTCCTGATTTTAGAAGTAATGAGAGAACTTTTGCTCTTTTGTATCAAGCTAGTGGAAGAGCAGGTCGCAGTGGTTTAAAGGGCGAAGTAATTATTCAAACCTTTAATCCTGATAATTTCATTTTAAATTGTGTTAAAAATAATGATTTTGATAGTTTTTATAATTACGAAATGAATTTAAGAAGAATGTTAAAATATCCTCCCTATTATTATTTAGTTAGTTTAAAAGTAATTGCGAGTGATTACAATTTAGCTATGGAACATGCAACGAAAGTTGGTAATTATTTAAGGAAGAATATTGATAATAGCTCTATTGTTTTAGGGCCAACCACTGCTAGTTTATTTAAATTTAATAATAATTATCGTTTCCAAATAGTTATTAAATATCGTTTTGATGATTTACTAACTACAGCTTTAAAAAATTTAGATGATATTTATATTAATGAAACTAAAGTAAATTTAGAGATAGATATAAGTCCTTTACATATTTAATCATTCATGCTATAATAAATCTCCTTTGGAAAGAGGGGTAATTATGAATAGTATTAATTATTTTCTGGTTTTAGAAAAAAGAGTTGGCGATTACAATTTAATTGATATTAATAAACTAGATATATGTGAAGGCCATGTCTATAACGACATTGCGTCTTTGGATGCTTTTAGTATGAAATTTAGCGACGAAGAAATAAAGGCCTCAATTGCACGTAGTAATATGGCATCAAATTATTTAGATGGAACCTTAAAAATTATAAGTGATGCTAAAACTCCTCATAATTTAAAAGTTATTACTAAAGATGTTTGTGATACTATTATAAATTTTCAAAATTCGGAAGAAAAAATGAATCAACAAATTAAGAATGTAATTTTTGGAACATACAAGAAAATTATTGAATCATCATTTTCTGATCCCGATTTTATTCATGGCTTATTAGAGCACTTAAAATCTGAGTTAAAAGAGAATAATAAACAAGGAACATTTTCTTTAATTGAAGAAATGCCATATGAAAAAATTAGAAATATTTATTTGGCAATCTATCGCGAAGAAAAAAAGCAAAAGGAAATGTTACGTAATTTAAAATTAAATGAAGCTGCTTAAAACCTTTCTAAGGTTTTTTAAATTTTTTACAAATATGGACATAAATTTAAAAAATAAATTATATGAACTGCCATAAACATGCTAAAATTAGTATGGAGGATAGCAAAATGGATTGGTTAAGTATAAAAGAATTTTTTAAAGATACAATTAAATATTTTTTAATTGTTATTGTTTTTTTGTTTGTTGCAATTTATGTAATAGGATTACAACAAGTGGTGGGGCCATCAATGTCACCAAATTTAGAAAATAATGATATATTAATATTAGATAAAATTAGTTATAAGTTTAAGCAAATTAAAAGAGGCGATATTGTATCATTATATTATGCTGATACTAAATATTTAATTAAAAGAGTAATTGGGTTGCCAGGAGAAAGAGTAGAATTTCATAATAATAACTTATATATAAATAATGAATTAATTGAAGAAAATTATCTGCAAAACGTTGTGACAGAAGACTTTGCCCTAGATGAGCTTGGATACGCTACTATACCTAGTGATATGTATTTAGTTTTAGGAGATAATCGAGAAAATTCATTAGATAGTAGAGACCCCGAAGTTGGCTTAGTAAAAAAGGATGATATTATTGGCAAGGTGCGATTAAGAATATGGCCATTAAATAAAATAAAAATTGTTAAATAAATAGCATAATTTTTAATTGAAAAAAGTATAATAAAATTGATATTTAATATAGACATTTAAAAAATAATATTTTATAATATAATCGATTGGTGTGGGATATATACTCGTCATATATTACATATTAATTATAAGGGATGGAGGTTTTTTATGGACAATAAGAAAAAGTTTATAATTGTTCTAGTTATCTTATTTATCTTCTTAGGTTTAACAATATTTACATTTGCTAACCCTCGTGGTGAAGAATTAGAAGGCAGTGGAAATAATGTTTCATCTAATAATGGTAATGTAGATAATGGCGGAAGCCAAGATGGTACTGGTTCTAGCGAGCAAGAAAAAGACAATCAAGATAAAGAAACTAGACCAAATAAAGTAACGCAAGTTACTCCAAATAAAGACGAGGACAACACAGAAGACGATAATTCTGGAGTTACTCCAACTGTTGATGATGCATATGAAAAAGCTTTAGAAGCTGTTTTAGCAGCCGAAAGTAATATCGATAACGATTCTTATAATAATGCTAAGGATTTGACAGGCAAATTAGAAAGTTCTGATAAGAAACAAGATTTGGAAAATAGATTAGCAGAAGTTAAAGATGGTATTGATGTTAAACAACTTGTTGAAAATTTAAAAAATCAAACAAATAGTGCAACAAATAAGGATGAATTAGATAAAGCAAGAGATTACAGAGAAGTAGAAGACGTAGTTAAAAAAGTTGAAGATTTATCTATTCAAAATTTAAAAGACGAGTTAAATCAAGAATTAGATAAATTAGCAGTATTATTAGATGACACAAAAGCACCAAATATTAGTGGCGTAGAAAATAATGCCATAACTAATGCTGAAATTACTTTAACAGTAGATGATGAAAATGCTAAAGCAACAGTAAATGGTAAAGAAGTTGCTTTAAGTGATTTAACATTTACAGAAGAAGGTACTTATACCGTTACTGTGACTGATGAAGCATTTAATGAAACTACAGTAACATTTACAATTGATACTACAGCTCCAGTTGTAACATTAAAAAATACAAGAGGAGAAGTAAAAGAGCCTGGATTCTATACATATGATTTATATGCATATATAGAAGAATCAAATGAGTATACTGCTTTACTTAATGGTAAAGAATATGTAAGTGGTACTAAAATAGGTGCAAGAGATAATTATGTATTAGAAGTAACCGATGTAGCCGGAAATAAAACAACCGTTGAATTTGGAATAGATAAAGATGCTCCAAAAGTTAGTGGTGTAAAAAATGGCGAATATTATAATCATAGTGTAGCAATAATTGTTACAGATAAGAACTTAGATACTGTTTTATTAGATGGTAAAACATATGATGGTTCAGAAATAACTGAAGAAGGTAGCCATACAATAGTAGCTACAGATAAGGCTGGAAATAAAACAACAGTAACATTTACAATTGATACTACAGCTCCAGTTGTAACATTATATACTAATAAAGATAAGAAAGCTGTAGAACCTGGTTATTATGCAGATGATATGTATGCAGTAATAACTGAATCAAATGAATATACTGCTTTACTTAACGGAGAAACATACGTTAGTGAAACTGTTGTAAGTAGAGGTAATTATGTTTTAGTCGTAACTGATGTTGCTGGTAACTCAGTAACAGTAGAGTTTGGCGTTGATAAAAATCCACCAGCATTTTATGTAAACGGAGAAAAAATTGATAAAAAGGAAACTAGTGAAAGATATTATAATACAGATGTAACTATCACATATTCAGAATTAAATGAAAAAGAAGTTATTTTTGAAAAGGATGGTAAAGCTTCAGAATTTACTAATAAAATGACTTTAACTGAAGATGGCGTATATCATGTAAAAGCCACTGATAAAGCTAATAATGTTACAGAATTTACTATTGTAGTAGATAAAACATTACCAGCTGTTAAAATTGGTGGTACGACAGGAAGTAAATATTGGAAACAACCATATGAATTTACTGTAGAAGTTACAGAAGATAATTTAGATTCTGTATACTTTATTTGGAATTCATCAAGTAATGATGATAACATGAAGAAAGCATTAAATTCAGAAAATGTTCAAAAAGTTGATGCAAAAGATATAACAGATAATGGGGATGGAACATACACTGTTAGAATTCAAGCCAATGTTGAAGGCAGACATGTATTCAATATTAAAGTAGTTGATAAAGCCGGAAATGAATTAATGACAAGAAAAGGTTGGTATCAAATTGATGGTATTAAGCCAAACACAACAAGAGTAATAATGGCAAACGAAAATAATGCAGAGCCATATGTAAGAACTGGCGAAAGAGTATGGGTATATGCAACATTTGATGAAGAATTAAAAGAAATACCAACAATATTAATTGATGGAAATAAAGTAGAATTAACAGAAGTAAATGCAAGATATTTTGATCCAGCAAATAAGATTTATCAATATACATTAGCATTTACAATGCCAGAAGTAGAAGATGGCACAATTCCATTCTTAATGTATGGATATGATAAAGCTGATAATAAAACTGATGATGTTACAAATGTAACAGAAGGAACATTACTTACAGTAGATAATACAGCTCCTACAGTAGAAATAGGAGGAACTACAGGAAGTAAATATTGGAAGCAACCATATGAATTTACTGTAAAAGTTACAGAGGATAATTTAGATTCTGTATACTTTATTTGGAATTCATCAAGTAATGATGATAACATGAAGAAAGCATTAAATTCAGAAAATGTTCAAAAAGTTGATGCAAAAGATATAACAGATAATGGTGATGGAACATACACTGTTAGAATTCAAGCTAATGTTGAAGGCAGACATGTATTCAATATTAAAGTAGTTGATAAAGCCGGAAATGAATTAATGACTAGAAAAGGCTGGTATCAAATTGATAATACTGCAGCTGAAATAGTAGATTTTAGAGTACAAAAATATACTAACAAATTATCAAAAAGTAGTAATGAAACTTACGCTACAGTTGGCGATCATATAATGGTTACTATCGTAACTAATGAAAAATTAACAAAAGAACCAGTTTTAGTAATTGGTGGTGTTGAGATTGGTAAAACAAATTATAAAGAAGAACAATTTAATAAATATGTTAGAATCGAAATTGAATTAACAGAAGACATGAAATTAGAAGAAGGAGCACCAATTCCAGTAACTATTAAAGGAATGACTGATAGAGCTGGAATCGTTACCGATGAAATAACTAAAACTGCTGATGCTGAAGGAAATTATTATGTTATTTTTGATGGTACTCCTATAAATGCCAAAAGTTCTATATTTCAAATGTGGAATGATAAAAAAGTAGTAAATGGAGATGTTACTTATGTTACTACTGGTAGTAGAATAGCTGTTAAAGTTGAATATGAAGAAAAATTAGCTGCTGCACCTTCAATTACTATTGCAGGTGTAAAAGCTACTGTTAATGATCATTCAACAACAGATGGCAAAAATATAGTTTGGGCAGGTTATGTTGATTTACCAGAAAATATTAATGTAAAATCTGGAGATGCAATACCTTTTCAAGTAATTGCTAAAGATCTTGCTGGTAATGAAACTATTACAACAAGCTTTACAAGTGCACAAAAATTAATTTATGATAATGAAGCTCCATCTTTAATAATTGATGGCAAAGTATATAAACCTAGTACAGAAGGTGTTATTGATGCTATTACTCCAATAAAAAGTGATGGTAAAGTTGATGGAAGTGCTACATTTTCAGGTGTTGATGAACTAAGTGGCTATGCTGGTATTTGGGGTCATGATGCGCAATATAAACCTGAACTTCAATCTTCATATCGTAGAGGAGCTGGCTATACATATGATATTAAAGCAGAAGATAAGCTAGGAAATACTCATACTTATCGTGTTCGTGTAATTTTAAATGATGCTGGCTCAATTCAAAATCTTCAATCTGATTTAGTATTGCCAGTACCTGAAGATAGTATTGAAAATAATGTTGATGAAGCATTACCTACAGTAGCTCCAGTAGAGGAAAATGAAGTTGCTCTTGAAGAAGAAAATATTTTAGCTAACACAAATGAATTCATTGCAATTTCTGGTTTAGATGAAGGAACCGCAAGTATTCTTGCTGAAGATCTTATAGTTGATGATTCTAGTGCAGAATTTATGGATTATAATGGTTTTAGCTTTGTTGGTCCATTAAGTTATTCATTAATTGCAACTCATAGAGCTAATATTTAAATTAAAAGATGTTTACAATTGATATTGTAAACTTTCTTTTTTTTTTAATATTTTTATGATAGAATTTATTTAGTATAAGAGGTAGGAGTATTAAAATGGCGTATATTAAATTTAAAGAACTTACAAAATATTTTGATTTAAAAGATGAAGTCGCAATTAATGATTTAGCGGATTATGCAGTTGAATTTGTTGATGCTAGTGAAAGAATTGTTATGGCGTACAAAAATAGCAAAGATTATTGTGTATTTACAGATAAAAAACTTATCTTATTTGATAGAGATACTTTAGGAATTTACTATAAAAAAATTCATATCATACCTTATGTTTCTATTTCAACAAGTGCAATTAATTTTAAACCGGGTAAAACCGAGTTACTATTTAGTTTGGATAGTGGTTATCAATTGCATATTAATTTTATAGATATGAATCATGAAAAAAAAGAAAATCTTAAAAAAGTTTATAAAATTATGATGAAAGCAAAATTATAAAAATTGACACGAAAGTGTCTTTTTAATTTTGATAAAAAATAGAGTAGTAATTTTTTTAGTTAATTTTGCTTGTTAACTTGAATATTAGGAATATATATGATAATATTTTTATATAAAAATAGCAGTAGGTGGTAGGAATGAAAGTATTAAAAATTATTGGTAAAGGATTAAGTTTTGTAGGTATTTTTTTAATTAGTATTGTAGTTATGATCTATGGGACTGGACTAATTTTTTGTTATGGTCCAAGTGTTCATGCTCGTAATTTATTTGTAACAACTTTATTAGAGACAGGACAAATGAAATTTGCTGTAAAACTTTTTATGAATAACTCTAAAGTTCAAGAAATTGTTGATAGTAACTCTATGGCTGTTTTTGAAGAGAATATGGATGATAGCTTAATTAATACGGAAGGTAATAAAGATAAAGACGGCATAGAATTAGTAGAAATATCAGGATCAACTTATAAAGCAAAAATGATTATTGTAAATGATCCTTCCCGAGTAAAAATAGCTAGTATATATGATGGTAGTTGGAAAGAATATGGAGTTACTTTAGATAAATTGGTTAAGGATAGTGATGCCTTTGCGGGAATTAATGGTGGTCTTTATTATTCTGATAGTAATAAAGGAGGAAGACCCCTTGGTTTAGTTGTTAAAAATGGCGTTATTGAATATAATAATCCAGTTGGAATAGTAGGTCTACACTTAGTTGGTTTTTCAGAAGATAATTTATTAAAAATAATTGATTTAAGTGGTAAAAATAAAAACGAAGTAGAAAAACTTATAAAAGATGAAAAGATTAGAGATGCGATTGCTTTTCAAGAAGAAGCTAGCGACGCTAATAATCACTTTGTTAAACTGATAATTAATGGAGAATCTAGAGAAGTAAACGGCTCTGGAAGTGGAGCTAATCCAAGAACTGCGATTGGTCAAAGGCAAGATGGTACTGTCCTTCTTTTAGTCACTGATGGTCGGGCTGCATCAGGACATTTAGGAGCAACTGCGGCTGATTTAATTGAAATTATGGAAGAATATGGAGCTGTAAATGCTGCCAATATTGATGGTGGCTCTTCATCTGCAATGTATTATGATGATCATTATGAAATGACTTCAGTTACATTATATTATTCAAATTCATCATGGCGTCTTCCCACTGGTTTTATTGTAGAAAAGAGGTAGAAAAATGCGCCGGCTAAAAATAGTAGGAAAATGGAAAAGAAGTAGTTTATATAAAAAAAGTATTATTTTATTTTCTACTTTCATGATAGTATTAATAGTAATATTTTTAAGTTATGTTTATAATAGTATGGTTTTATATGAAAGAAATTTAGTAGATAATTATATTGTTTATTTAGCTAAAAATGGTAAACTTACGGAAGGCATTAATGATAATCTTTTTAAGATATCCCAATATGAAAAAAATAATGCTAAAATAAGTGATGGGGTAAAAAAATTATATAAAAGTGATAATTTAAAAGTTAAAAAGAACACGAAAGAAAGTAGTGAAGAAACTTTTGCTTATGATTTATATAATGGCAATAAATTAATTAGTACAGTATCTATTAAAAGTAAAAATAAATATAAAAGAATGGCTATTTTAACAATAGATGAATGGGAAATAGTGGATAGTAAAACATATTTTGAAGATGGTATTTATTCTTATGAAATAACTATACCTAGTGATTATAAATTATTTATAAATGATATTGAAGCTAGTAATGATGATATTATAGAAGAAGGAGATATCAAAGGCTTAGAAAATGTAACAGAATATGCAGAAATTTCTAAAAGTAAAACCTATAAAATAAATAATTTAGTTTATGAAGCCGATATAAAAATAAAGGATGATAATAATAAATTAGTTAATTATGAAAATAAAGATAATAAGATAATTGTAAATAAAGAATTTAAAAAATATGCTACTTATGATGATTTGAAAAAAGATTTAAATAGTGATTTTGATGTCTTAGGATTAGCTGAAAATTGGAGTTTATTTTTAACTAAAGATCGAAGTTTTAATAGTTTACTTACATATTTTATTAAAGATTCTTATATGTATAATAGAGCCTATCAATATGCTCATGGTATTGATATTACATTTGTTAGTAATCATCGACTTAAAAATCCAACGTTTACTAATGAGTCAGTAACCAATTGTATTATGTATAATGAAAATGTGTTTAGTTGTGAAGTAAAATTAGAAAAAAATATGGTAGTAAATGGTAATGATCGAGTAGATACCATGCATGAAAGGATGTATTTTGTTAATTACAATGATGGCTATAAATTAGTTAATATGGAATCAATAACAAAATAGGTGTAGAAAATGGATAATATATTTATAGTAATACCAACATTAGATCCCGATGAAGATATAATGTTAAAATTTATTGAAGAATTAAAGGGTGAATTTAAAAATATATTAGTAATTAATGATGGTAGTAAAGGTATACATGATAAATTTTTTAATAAATTAAAAAAAGACGGTATTAAAGTTTTAACCCATCATAAGAATTTAGGGAAAGGTAGAGCTTTAAAAAATTCATTTAACTATTTATTAAATGAATATCCAAATATAGAGGGCTGTGTGACATGTGATTGTGATGGTCAACATAGCGTTAAAGATATAAAAAAATGCGCTAAAGCTTTATTAAAAGAACCAGATAATTTAATTTTAGGAGTTAGAAATTTTGAATTAGATTATGTTCCTCCCAAAAGTAAATTTGGTAATAAAATAACAAGAAATATTTTTAAAATGTTCATTGGTTTAGATATAAGTGATACGCAAACAGGTTTAAGAGCTTTATCTAAAAAATTGATGTATACATTTATGGATTTATCAGGGGAACGATATGAATATGAAACTAATATGTTAATTGAATGTAAAAATGAAAATATTAACATTAGTGAAGTAGAAATAGAAACAATTTATTTAAATAGTAATGCTAATAGTCATTTTAATCCTTTAAAGGATTCGATATTAATTTATAAATTATTTTTAAAATACTTTGTATCTAGTTTTTCTTCATTTATCTTAGATATTATATTATTTATTGCTATCTTTGGTATTTTAAATATTAATTCAAAGATTTTAGCGGCGACTATTTTAGCTAGAGTAGTATCATCAATTTATAATTATATAATTAATTCTAATTTAGTTTTTAAGAATTTGAGTGTATCTTCTTTAGTAAAATATTATTTATTAGCAATTATTAATATGTTTATTTCTGGTTGTTTTGTAACTTACTTATATAATTTACTAGGCATACCAGTATTAATTATTAAAATTATTGTTGATTCAATTCTATGGCTTATAAATATAATAATACAAAGGGAATTTGTTTTTAAGGATGGTAAATATGAAAAATAGAAAAGTAATGATTATTTTATTTAGTATTTTATTTATTTTATTAGCTATTTTAGTAAAATTAGATTTATTAAGTACAATTGATACTTTTGTTTATGAATTATTTAATATTACTGATGTCAATACAAAAGTATTTAAAATTTTTACGTTTTTTGGTAGTACCTTATTTATTATTTTATTATGTGTCTTCTTTTTCATTTTGTTTATAATTTTAAAGAAGAAAAATTATAGTTATATTATTGCTAGTACTTTAGTTATATCGACAATTCTTAATAATGTAATTAAAATAATAATTAGAAGAGAAAGGCCATTAGTGTTAAGATTAGTTGAGGAAAGTAGTTTCTCATTTCCTAGTGGTCATATGATGGCATCAGTTTCATTATATGGAATACTTTTATATTTAGTATTAAAAAGTAATATTAAAAAAAGTTTAAAAATATTTCTAAGTATTTTCTTAGGAGTTTTACCTGTTTTAGTAGGAATGAGTCGTATTTATTTAGGGGCTCACTTCTTTAGCGATATCATAGGAGCGTTACTTGTATCATTAATACTTTTATTAATAGTTATAGATTATATTGAAAAGAAGAACTTATTAGTGGTAAAATATAAAAAGAATTGAGTGAAAGAATGAAAAAATTAAAAATTATTAGTTTATTATTATGTGTTTTTTTCTTAACTAGTTGTGGAAGCGCTAAAATAAACTTAGATGATGCGAAGATATATACTACTATTTATCCTCTTACTTATATAACTGATTATTTATATGGAACAGATAGTACAATAACTAGTATTTATCCGAATGGTGTTGATATAAATACTTATAAATTAACTGATAAGCAAATAGCAGAATATTCTAATGGTGATTTATTTGTTTATATAGGGCTTGGTAGTGAAAAAGAAATAGCTAAATCATTTATTAATAATAATAAAAATTTATTAATTATTGATGCTACTTATGGTTTAAATCATAATAATGATATTCGAGAATTATGGCTTGCTCCCAATAACTTCCTAATGTTAGCTAAGAATATTAAAACATCATTAAATGAATATTTAAATAACACTTTAAAAGTTGAAAGTGTGGAAGAAAAATATGATGAATTATATCTTAAAGTGTCATGGATAGATGCCGAATTAAGAAATGTGGGTCGAGAAGCTAAAGAACTAAATAATAATACTTTAGTAGTAGCCTCAAATGTATTTAAATACTTAGATAGTTATGGTTTTGATATAATTTCCTTAGAAGATATTGAATCATCAGGTAGTGAAAACGCTATTTTAGATATTAAGAATAAATTCAAAAACTCTAAATATACTACTATTTTAAAAATAGCTGGTGAAGAAGATAGCGAGCTAGTAAAAAGCTTAATAAATGAATGTAAAGCAAAGACTATTGAAGTTAATGATATAATTACAAATGAAGATAGCGCTCAAGATTACGTATCTATGCAATATCAAAATATAGCTTTATTAAGAGATTTACTAATTAAATAGAAAGTCGATAGTAATATCGATTTTTTTAAGCCAATTTTTGGAAAGATAAAACAAATGTTTGATTTTTCTTTTTTGTTAAGTTATAATATTTATGGTGAAGTAAATATGGATATAAAAGAGAAATTAGAAATATTGACCGACGGGGCTAAATACGATGCATCCTGTTCATCATCAGGGAGTAATCGAAGTGGTAAATTTGGTAGCACTAATAGATCGGGAATTTGTCATTCATTTACGAAAGATGGTAGATGTATATCATTATTAAAAATTTTACTAACTAATTGTTGTATTTTTGATTGTAAATATTGTATTAATCGTAAGAGCAATAATATTAAAAGAGCTATTTTTTCACCAGAGGAAATTTGTTATATTACTATAAATTTTTATAAAAGAAATTATATCGAAGGTTTATTTTTAAGTTCGGGCATTATAAAATCACCAGATTATACAATGAATTTTTTAATACAAACAATTGAACTTTTAAGAAAAAAATATCATTTTAGTGGCTATATACACGCTAAGGCTATTCCAGGAGCAAGTCCATCATTAATTAAAAGACTGGGGAGCCTTGTTGATAGAATGAGTGCTAATATTGAACTACCTACACAAGAATCTTTAAAATTACTTGCCCCGAATAAAAATAATGAAAATATTCATAAAATAATGAATTATGTCAAAAATAATAGAGGTAAAAATTTTGTGCCAGCTGGGCAAAGTACGCAAATGATTATTGGAGCCACTAAAGAAACAGATTATGATATTATGAAAAAAAGTTCCAGTATGTATGAAAACTATAATTTGAAAAGAGTATTTTATTCGGCTTATATATCTGTCAATAAAGATAATTTATTGCCAACATTAAAAATACCACCATTAAAAAGAGAACATCGGCTTTATGAAGCAGATTGGTTATTAAGGTATTATAATTTTAGAGTAGAAGATTTACTTGATTCTGAAAATCCCAATTTTAATATTTTAGTTGATCCTAAAGCATCTTGGGCTTTAAAACATTTAGATAATTTTCCAAAAGAAGTTAATGTATGTAGTTATGAAGAATTGTTAAGAATACCTGGTATAGGTGTTACCTCAGCTAAAAGAATTATAAAATATCGACGTCATTTTAAATTAACATTTAAAGATTTAAAAAACATGGGTGTGGTTTTAAAAAGAGCTCAATATTTTATCACTTGTGATAATAAATTTTATATAAATTCAACATATTTAAACAAATCCTTTATTGAGGCTAATTTAGTTATAGATAATGACATCAAGGCTCTTCCATATGGAGAACAATTACAATTATTCTAATGCAAGATATTTATATTTATAATAATACTTTTAAAGGATTGTTATGTTTAATTTATGAATTATTACAAAAGAAAATAAAACCCTATAATATTAAAGGATTAGATTATACTCCTAATTTATTTGATAATCTAATCAAATTAAATTTAAAATATGATGGTGATATTATTCAAAAATTTATTGAAGAATTTGGCAATTATAATTTTAAAATTATCTATTATGTTTATTTATCTTTAAATGCTAAAAAAGAAATTATAATATATTATTATTTAAAAAATTATTATAACTATTATCGAAATTTGCCTTATATGCGCAATTTAAAGTGTGTAGATGAAGCATTAAAGATAAGCAAAAAGGTTTCAGCGGAATGCCATAAGTTTAAGGGATTTACCAGATTTAAAAAATTAAAAAATAATGTATATTATGCGGAAATTAATCCAGATAACGATATTTTAGAACTTTTATCAATTCATTTTAAAAGAAGATTAAAAAATGAATTTTGGCTAATAAATGATGTTAATAGAAAAATAATAAGTATGTATAATAAAAAAGATTTTGAGATTATACCAAGTGGTAACTGGCAATTTAAATTAGAAACAAGTGAAGAAGAAAATATATTTTTAGAAATGTGGCAACAATTTTATGAAACAGTTAGCATTAAAGAAAGAGAAAATTTAGCCTGCCGGAGAAATTTTATGCCTAAAAAATATTGGAAATACATAGAAGAGGTGAAAAAAGAATTATGAAAAAAGTAATATGTGGTAAAGAATTACAAACGAAAATGTTAGAAGCAATTAATATATTATCAGAGCCAGTCATGCAAACCTTAGGGCCAAAGGGTAGTAATGTGATAATAGATCATTCCAATTTTAGCCCTTTTATTACTAATGATGGGGTGACCATTGCATCCTCTATATCAAGTGATGATGCCGTCATTAATACAATAATTGAACTTGCTAAAGAATCTTCTTTAAAGACAAACGAAGAAGTTGGTGATGGTACTACAACGACAATTGTTATTATGCAAAATTTATTTAAAAATGGCTTAAAATTAATAAATAATGGTGTTAATCCAATAGTATTAAAAAAAGAATTGGATAATTGCGGAATAAAAATTAAAAATGAAATACAAAAATACTCGCGGAAGCCAAATAAGAAAGATTTAATAAATATTGCTTCAGTTTCAAGTAACGATATAGAAATTGGTAAGTTGATAAGTGATGTATTTACTAAAGTTAAGAAACGGGAAAGTATAGTAATTAAAGAAGGAGATAATATAGAGACCGAAATTAATTATTTAGATGGATATATATTTGATGCTAATTTAGCCTCTGTATATTTTTTAAAAAGTCTAAAAGAAATAAAAATTGATAATCCTTATGTTTTAATAATCGATAATATTTTAAATGATATTGAAAATATTTCCCAATATATAAATAAAGTTTTAACAGAACGTAAACCTTTAATTATAATGGCAGAAGATATAATAGATAATGTAGTTAACGAAATAGTGACTATTAATAAAGAATATGATACCAATATTATCTTACTTAAAACCCCAGAATATGGCTTAAGAAAAGAACAAATTTTAGAAGATTTAAGTATTATAAGTGATACCAAAATAATAAGAAATTATGAAGATAATATTACTTTAGGCACTATAAATAGCGCTATAATACGCGATGATATTTGTATTTTTAAATTTAAGGTAAATAATAAAATTCATGAATATGTCGAAAAGTTAAAGAGCAATTTAAATGTGTCAATAGATAAAGATTTTATGGAAAAAAGAATTGCTATGTTTAATTATGGGATGGCTGATATATTAGTAGGAGGTAAAACTGAGACCGAAAGAAGAGAAGCAAAAATGCGTTTTGATGATGCTTTGTGGGCTATTTCAATTGCTAAAAAAGGAATAATTCCCGGCAGTGGCTTAATATTATCGAAAATAAGTGCTGAATTAAAGATAGAAAATGCGGGTGATGAATTAATAAAAGGAGCTTTAAAAAAGCCAATGGAACAAATATTAAAAAATGCTGGTGAAGATTATGAAGAGATAATGAAGAATATAGAATTAAATGAATATAAATGCATTTATAATGTAAAAAAACAAATTTATGAAGATGTAGATAAAACTACTATAATTGACCCAACTGATGTTGTAGTTAATGCTATATTAAATGCTATTTCGATTGCGGGAATGTTACTTACAACATCGAGCTTAGTTATTAATGAAAGCCCATCTAATTTAAATTGCGAAAAAGAATATAATGAACTATAAGTATATAAATAATATTTTATAGTATACTAAGATTAAAGTTTAATATTACTAATTGACTTAAAAAGCAAGGTATGTTAAACTATAAAAGTATTCTTGGTATGGAGTAGTACTCAAGAGGCTGAAGAGGCGCCCCTGCTAAGGGTGTAGGAC
>CANQYF010000004.1 GCA_947628075.1 uncultured Bacilli bacterium
AAGAAGTAAAAAATAAAGAAAAAAGATTCATAAAGATGATAAGAATGATAAATGCCAAAAGTATAGAAGAGATGGAAGCGATAAGTAAAGGAGATGAAGTAATGCGAGACATGGTAAAATTCTTAAGTGAATGGACAAGGAAGAGTAATGAAAATGGCTGGGAAAGATATTTAGAAGATGTAAGATATGAAAGCGAAAAAGAAGGAAGACAATCAGGTTCAAAAGAAACAACTAGAAACACTGCTCTAAAGATGAAGAATCGAGGATATGCGATAGAGGAAATTAGTGCAATAACCAATTTATCTAAAGAAGAAATACTTGCCTTAAAGTAAAAAAGCTCGTTATTGAGCTTTTAATTTGGTTTTATTTCCATTTGATCCATCAAACGTACTTAAAACATTTGAGTCAAAATTTGTAATTTTTTTCTTTTTATTTTTGTAGTTTTGAATTGTATTTTCAATTAATTCATTTAATAAACTTGTATAGTCTTTTCCTTTAGGAGTAAAGAAGAAAAATGCTAAAGATCCTGGAATAGTATTAGGCTCATTAATATATACATTTTTATTTTCTTTATCAACAAGAAAATCAAATCTTGTTACACCACTTAAGTTTAATGCTTTAAAGGCTCTAAGACTTATATCATATACTTTTTCTTCTATTTCTTTATCAATTTTAGCCGGAATTATAAAACCAGTGCTGTTATTTTTAGTTTTGTTTTTTGAGCCCGGTGTTAAATATTTATCTTCAAAAGTTAAAAAATCATTTTTAGTTAACATTTCGCCAATTGTGGAAGTTTCAAGTTTATCTTTGTAATCTAAAACAGCACAATCTAATTCTAATAAATTATTTACTACTTTCTCTGCAATAACTTTTTCATCATAATTAATTGCATCATTTATGGCAACTTCTAATTCTTCTTTATTATTTACTACCTTAATGCCAACGCTACTTCCTAGGCAAGCTGGTTTAATAATAACAGGATATTTTAAAGTTTCCACTTTTTTAATTATATCTTTGCTATTATTTTCATATTCATAATCATAAAACCAAACAAAGTCCGTTACCGGAATACCTTCACTTTTTAATATTTGTTTTTGAATTACTTTATCTTGGCCAACGGCAGCACCTAAAATAGAAGGTCCCACATATGGAATATCTAGAGTATCTAAATAGCCTGCCAAAGAGCCATCTTCTACCCCTTTACCATGGACAATTGGAAAAGCAATATCAATGGTATTAACTATACTATTAAATAAAGAATTTTTATTTAATAATACAAATTCATTATTTTTTTTAGTTAAAGTAACTTCTTTAGCTTTGTTATGAATATCATCCAAATTTTTATATGTTGCCATATCTCTTAAAATATCGCCAGTATAAAAACGTCGATCTTTACTTATATAAATAGGTACTACTTCATATTTATTTGAATCAATATAGTTCATTGCTTGAACGGCAGTAATAATACTGATTTCGTGTTCAACAGATTCTCCTCCAAAAATTACGCCAACTTTATACATCTTATCACTCCTTATTTTTTTCTTTATATAAATCTGGTAAATCACTTTGTAATAATACATAAGTATCCTTATCTTTTAAATCTCTAATCAATTTAAAAGCTTCTAAAATATCATTTAATACATGAACTTTTTTTAAATTATAATTAGAGTTTTTTAAGCCTTCATAAATTGGTTTAGTTTGATTTTTGCCAATCAAGATTACTTCATCAATTTTGCTTTCTGCAATTAACTTTCCTAATTTATAATTTTCTTCATATAATTTTTCTCCTAATTCAATCATACCAGATGTTATAATCATTTTTTTACCAGGCATATTTTTTAATACATCAATTGCCATTTTACTACCTAAAGGATTATTATTATATGAATCATCTATTAAATTAATATCATAATATAGTTTCTTTTCTAAACGATGTGGAACTGGTTTAACATTTTTTATTGCCTTTTTAAGTTCAGGGTATGTTATTCCTAATTCATTCCCAAGAGCAATCCCTGCCAAAATATTATATAAATTAGCTTTTCCTAATAAAACAGTTTGAAATTCATATTCTTTCTTTTCCTTCTTAAAATATACTTTAAAAGTTGTTCCTTCATTTGATAATTTAATATCCTTTGCATATATATCAACATCATGATTATCGATACCAATCCATATAATTCGACAATTATTTTTAAGTTTATATGTTAATTGTTTTTCATCATCGCCATTTAAAATACCTACTCCATCTGGAGGTAAACTTTCGATAAGTTCAAATTTAGTATTTAAAATATTTTCTTCTGTTTTAAATGTCTCTAAGTGGGCAATTCCAACTCGGGTGATGATGCCATATTTAGGATGAACAAAATCACATAACATCTTTATTTCGCCTTTTTTAGTTGCGCCCATTTCTGCAATAAAATAATCATTAAATTTATCTAAATAGTTATTTATAGTTAACATAAGTCCAGAAATTGTATTATAATTTTTGGGAGTTACATAAGCATTATATTTAGAATTTAAGATATCATATAATATATTTTTAGAACTTGTTTTTCCATAACTACCAGTTATTCCAATTACTTGCATGTTAGGCATGCTTTGTAATTTTTTTGAGGCTTTTCTTTTGTAATGGGAACTAATGCTCATTTCAATTGGTTTATTAATTAGATTAATTAAAAGAATCATATAATAATTGAAGAACATAAGAATACTTATTATAAAATAACAAATGTTACTACCAAATAAATTGTATAAAACAATTATTAATATAATATAGAAAACATTATTAGTTATAATTAATCTTTTTAATCTACTAGTATATTTTAATGGTATTTTATAAACTTCTTTTCTTTCTTTATTAATAAATATTATTATTAAAATAAAATAAATAATGCTAAATAAAATATAATAATTATTAAATAAAAGAATTACTGTTAATAAAGTTAAAATATTTTCATTAATAAAAATACTTTTAAAATGTTTATTTAACCATACGATGTATCTATTATCCATTTCATATTTATTTTGTTGAAACATATGTAATACCTTAATATTATATAAATTTAAATAAATAAAATATAATAAGATATTTATTATTAATAATAAATTCAATTAAATCACTTCCTATTCTAAAAATGACTTTAAGATAGCAATTGTTTGAGGTAAATTTTCTAAATATGCATAATGAGTACAATTATTATAAACGCTTAGACCACTATCAGGAATTAATCTTTCAAGTTCATAGGCATCACTTACCGGCACTGCAGTATCATTCTCACCCCAAATTATAAATGTTGGACATTTAATTTTTTTAATTTTTTCAGTTATATCATAATTAACATGTTTAACTAAAATGTTTCGCATCATTGGACTAGCATTTTGATAGTCAGCAGATCCCATTTTAATTTTAATATTATAGGCTATTTTATTAAGTAGAGGAACTTTACTTAATCTTTTAAGGAATTTAACTTTCCAAGATATTTTCTTTTCTCTAACTTTAAAGGGACTAGCTAAAACTACTAATTTATTTATTTTGTAGGTGGATGCATAAAGTAAGGCTATTTTTCCACCAAAAGAATGTCCAACTAAAGAAACAGCTTGAATATTTAATTTATCTAAAAGAGAATGAATCATTTTCACATAATCATCTAAACTCCAGGCTGTCTTTGGCTCTTCAGATTCACCAAATCCAGGTAAGTCAAGGATAATAATTCTATTATTATCTTTTAGAGGATCAGCAATTTTTTTCATCATCTCAATATTTTGACCCCAGCCATGCAAAAAGAGAATAGAATTTTTATTCTTATCCCCATAATCTACATAATTTATTTTAATACCTTCATAATTAAACATTTCATCACCTAATAAATTACATTTATATTTTAACAAATTGCCTAGATAAAGTCTATATTTATTGAATTTATAAAAATCTTATTTTGATGTCACCAGTTATATAATCGTTATAAGAAAAACTCTTTTCTAAACCATCCATATTAATACTAAAAATATTTGGATATATTTTATATAAAATTCCTTCATATCTAGATATTTTATTGCGCATGCCATAAACAGTTACTATCACACGTTTATTTAAGTTGTTTTTTAATTTATCTTTAACAATATCCAAATTCATTATCTAGGATACCCCACATACATAAGACCATTTCCCATGATTCCACCCATGCCATCTTTACCATATTTTGTTTTTTCTAAGGTACTTTTGATATCTATTTCTTTATTTCTTTCGGTTAAAGCAATGGTAACAGCAATAATCGCCGGATCTAAAGCATGAATATTTACTCTTTTCGGGCTAGAGGCATAATTAGCTCCCGCTTTAATTAATTCTTCATAATTGCTTTGACAAGCTCCGGCTATAATAACTAATTTTTCATGACTTTTTTCGTAATTGCGGGCGGCTTTTACAGCTTTGATAAAGTTTTTGGTATTTTTGTAATTATCATTACTGGCCATATCCCCTTTTTTCTTGAAATAAGCATCATGCCCGGTAATGATTAAGATATCTGGCTTATATTCTTTTAATAATAATCCCACTTGTTCATACATATCTTCTTCTTTTATTTTTTTTCCTATCGCAAAAACACCAGAATATTTATAAAACTTTAAACATTTATCTAAATATTCACTATCACCATCAATATGCAATATCTTTCCTGGTAAATAAAAATAGTCATCTTTATCTATATTTTTGCTTTGCCGACTTTCATTTTTAAATGATTCAGCAAATTCATCTTCTCTTGGTTTGTCACATTTAACTAAATCTCCTAAAGAGCTATCAGCATAAAGTCTTACTTCCACACCTTTTAAATAATAAACTCCATCTTCTATGTTAATTACTTTAAAAACAGTATCATTATTATAACTTTTTCGAGTTACAAAATCCCCTTTATTAATTTCCAAAAATATCACCAATAAAATTTTATGTCTAAAATTTAAAAAAAGAATTATTAGTTACTTATTTTATATAAAAAAAATATTGCAAATTATTGATAAATGTTTTAAAATGAAAGTGTCAATTGTGATAAACATAAAAGGAGTGAAAGAATGGAAATTACAAGAGTGCGCGTTCACAAAATTGATAGAGAAGGTTCTAGACTTAAAGGTTATGCAACTGTAACTATCGATGATTGCTTTGTTGTAAGCAACATTAGAATTATAGAAGGAGAAAACAGATTATTTTGCGCTATGCCAAGTCGTAAAGTAAATGATGATAAATTTGAAGATATAGTTCATCCAACAAACGCAGAAACAAGAGAAATGTTTGAAACTGCTATTTTGAATGAATATAATAATCCAACTGTAGAAGAAGAAAACAATAATTAATGCTAAAACTATTGCTATTTCAGGCAGTAGTTTTTTCATGCAATAAATATTGTCGTAAAAGTATAATTATGTTAAAATATTTTTATAAGATAGTTAGGGTGTTGATAATATGTTTGGAAAAATATTATACATTAGTGATAATACAGCTTATATAGAAAATAAAGTCTCTGAAGATATTGGCAGTGATCTTTTAAATTATCATGTTATTTTTGAAAATAAGGATCAAAAAATACTGGGAGAAATAGTTGAAATTAACTATGATAAAATAAAAATTAATCTTTTGGGAGAATTTACCAATGGTAAATTTAGTAATGGTCTTATTAGAAAGGCTTCTTTAAATAGTACAATTAGAATAATTAATAAGGATGAATTATTAGAATTAATTGGAGTTGAATCAAAAGATTATTTTAAATTAGGAGAATGTGGTACTTATAAAGGCTTTGCTGTTTGTCCTAAAATAAATGATTTATTTTCAAGCCATATGTGCATTTTTGGTAATAGTGGTAGTGGTAAATCATGTGGAGTTGCCAGAATAGTTCAAAATATATTAGAAAACAAAAACTCGATTGCTTACAATGCTAATTTTATCTTTTTTGATTCTTTTGGGGAATATAAAAACGCTTTTCAAAAAATCAATTCTATAAATAATAATTATAGTTATAAATTTGTTAGTTCTTCTAAAAAAGAAGAAGGCGATTATCTTTTAAATTTGCCACTTAACTTATTAACTGTTGATGACTGGGCTATTTTGTTACAAGCGGAAAAACACTCGCAATTAACAATTATTGAAAGTGCATTAAATTATGCAAGAATTTTTGCATCACATAATTCAGAAGTTGATAATTTAAAAAATAATATTATCGCTAAAGCCTTGTTAACAATTTTATATAGTTCTGAAACAGCTTCTAGAAAGAAAGACGAAATATTTGAAATTATTGATATTTGTCATACTAAAGAATTTAACTTTGATTCGGAAATACCAGGTGTCGGTTATACTAGAACATTTAGTGAATGTTTTATGATTGATTCTAAAGGCAGATTTGGAGAAGAAGTTTTAATTACGGATTATATATTAAAATATGCTGACATGGAAGTTACTAGACTTTCCAACAGCGAGAATCTTTCCTTTTCATTAGAAGAATTTGCAAAAGCTTTAGAATTTACTTTAATTAGTGAAGGATTTAATCAAAACAAGAATATGCATGATGATGCTCAAATAATAAAAGTAAGATTAAATGCTATAATTAAAAGTAATTTAAAAGAAATATTCACTAGTGAATATATGTCAGTATCAACTTTTATTACTAAATTATTAACTATTGAAGATAAAAAGGCCCAAATTGTTAATATAAATCTAGAAAATTTATCAGATTCATATGCTAAGTCTTTAGTTAAAATATATTCAAGAATAATATTTGATTTTTCTAAAGGAAATGCCAGTAGAGCAACGATACCTTTCCACTTATTTTTGGAAGAAGCTCATAGATATATTCAAAAGGATAACGATACTTTTCTTTTAGGTTATAACATTTTTGATCGGATAGCTAAAGAAGGTCGTAAATATGGCGTTATTTTAGATATTATTTCGCAAAGACCAGTAGAAATAAGTGATACAGTAATTGCTCAATGTTCTAATTTTTTAATTTTTAAAATGACTCACCCACTAGATATTAAATATATTGAAGAAATGCTTCCTAATATTTCTAGTGATGTTATTCAAAAAATGAAAGTATTACAACCAGGTACTTGTGTCGGCTTTGGTAGTGCTTTTAAAATACCAATGATTGTAAGATTAGATATGCCAAACCCAAGACCATATTCAGCATCATGCGACGTTTCATCATATTGGGATTCAATGGCAAGAATCGATAATGATATTAATGATAATACCGAGATTAATAATTCTAATAATGATGTTAATAGCGTTAATAATGTAGGCGCTAATGTAGATAATATATCTTTTGATACAATTGATAATTTATAACATAATTTTATAGATTGGTAGTAAAATGCCAATCTTTTTTTAGCATTAAAAGGAGGACATTATAGTCATCTTTTTTTATCTTTTTTTGTCAAAAAATAACTCGTAAATATTGACAAAGGGGGGGGGGTGTTTTATAATCAAAATAAATAGAGAATAAAGAAGAACTGTTTTTTATTCAAAAGCAAGGAGGTGAAAGATAGAATGGCTCAAATAAGTATGGAACCAAGTGCTGTAATAGAATGTGGGCAAAATATTAAAAATTCTGCTTCAGAATACAATCAAAAAATTGAAAAAATATATTCCATAGTTGCTGATTTAAAAAACGCATGGACAGGAAGTGCTGCATCCAGATTCACTGATAAAATTGAAAGCTATGAAGAAGAGTATAAAAAATTTGGCACTTTAATTAATGATTTTGGTGCATTATTAGAAGCAATTGGAAAAGATTATCAAAATTTAGAAGAAAACTTATAAAAAAGGAGGAATTAAAAAATGGCAATGACTTTTTCATCTCAAGGATGTAAGCAAGCTGCAAATGATTTATTACAAAATGCGAAAGAATTAGATAGAATCTTAAATACAGATTTAGATAGTGAAATTAATAAAGTTAGGAATGCATATGAAAGTGAGACTGCTACAGAAATATATAATGCATATGCAAAAATGAAAAATAGCTTTCCTGATTTTATTGACTCAGTTACGAATTGTTCAAAATATTTAAGTGAAACAGTAGCTCCAGCATATGAAAAAATTGAATCAACTGCTGCAAGCAAATTAGGATAAAAGGGTAAAATTGTCTTTTTTATAAGACAATTTATAAATAAGTGTTAAAACAGTGTTTTAACTTTTATTTATGAATTGGGTGAAAAGATGAAAAATTTAGCTAAAGTTCAATTATCAAATAAATTAGAATTATTTAAAAGTGCGAGGGCTACAGCTAATGATTTATTGAGTGATGTTTCTTCGTTGTATGATGATTTAAACGCGGTTAATCAAAATATGTATCATTGTTATACAAATAAAGGAAAAACTATGGACAATGGTTTATTTTCTTCAAACGTTTCAAAAGTTTCTAAAATAATGTCTGAGATAGAATTACAAATAATTCCAAGTATTAATAATGAAATAAGTAAAATTGAAAAAGAAATGTCACAGTAAGTAAAACGAAGTAGAAAGGGTGTAAATAATGGGTGCAATAATATTAAACGCAAAAAAATTAGAACTTGACGTAATGCCATATGTAAAAAGTGCCCATGCAAAGCTCAATAATATCTGCCCGCTTAGTCAAGAATTAAATAATATACAAATTAGTTTTAATAATAAATATTTAATAACCAATATAGTAAATGAACTAAGTACAATAAAAAAAGAAACAATAGATTTTGAAAATAAATTAGCTGATCAATTATCAAAAATAAATGTAGCTGAAAGAAAGTATTCAGAAAGTGCCCAAAATATATATGCTAGGGCAAATAAAACAAGTGCTTTAAAAGATAATTCGAAATTATTCTATACATATGAAGAGAAAAAAACAACAAAATTAACTAATTTTAATTCACAATCAACAAAGAAAATAGTAAGTATTTTAAAAAATTCTAAAGCAGTTCAAAAATTTAAAGAAATTGGAGCTAAAATTGCTAGTGATGTATCCTCATTAACACAAAAAATAAAAAACGTATCATTCTCAGCCAAAGACTGGATTAAAAAATTTTTCAATGATACGGATCTTTTAAAAAATGTTCGAGCTGCCACAGGAGCTTCCTATTCAAGCGGAAAAAATTCAAAAACTATATGGGATACAGTAACAAGCGGTTTTAACGCAGCCGGGGCCGAAATTAGTAGTGGAGTACATACCGCGGGTGTTTGGATAGGTGATAAAGTAACAACGGCTGCAAATTGGGTATCAGGTAAAGCTAAATCAATATGGAATAAAACAAAAAAAGCCGCAATAGAAGCTAAAGAAAAACTAAAAAAAATTGGAGCATCTATTGTCAATGCTGTAATATCTTTTGTTAAAGGTTTTGTTAGTGCAATGGAAAAATTTGGAGACTTTTTAATAACAATGGGAAGTACAGTTCTTTCAGTAGCAACAGGTGCAGTAGATATTGTAAGAGGAATATCTACAGGAAATTGGGATTGGAAAGTAACCAAAGGTATGTGGAAACCTGTTAAAGCCGTTGTTAGTGAAGAAGTAACAAATAAAATTTTTGATTCTTTCTATAATACCAGAGCAGGAAAGTGGTTAGACAATAATGCTTATACTCCGTTTAAATCGGACGGTATTGCGTGTAAGGTATTTAACAAAGTGGGATATGTTGCGGGTATTCTTTACACCTATTATTTAATGCGTAAATTAGGACTTAAATTTGGAACTTCAGCATCCTTTGGTAGTATTACAGTTAATGCTGGCGCCTTTGCTCTTGCTGGTGGAACCACAGCTTTTGGAAAAAGTGTTGAAGAGGAATGGAATAAAAATAGTATGTCCCTAAAATATGGTGATAATGAAGCAGAAATTGCTATAGATTATGCTAAATATTTAGATATAAAAAACTTAAAACAAGGTAAATCTATAACACTTACGCAACAAGTTACTGATGTTTATGGTAATATCAAAAATTTAGAAATAACTATTACTGCTAAAAATAATGGGGAGTATGATGTTATAGATAGCGATGGAAATAAACCTACTTTAACATTAACTGAATCAAACACTTTAAAAGGATTAGGTGTTGCATCAGCCAAGGGAGCTTTTGAAGGATTTCAAGATTATACTATTATTTCAATGCTAGGAAATGTACAATCATTTTTTAAAATGGGAAAAAGCATTGGTAATGGTAGCTTTAAAAAAGGAATTACAAGTTTATTTAAAAATTTTAAAGTTAAACAAGCACTTAAACCGATATTTAAAAACGCTTTAAAAGAAACTTTTAAAGATCCTGGCTTTTATATCGATAGTTTAACTTATTCATCAAATTCTGTAGAAAGCATGATAAAGAATAGACGATTTAATTTAAAAGATACTATGAAAATGACCGGAGGAATATTGACCGCATATGGTGAAAACCTATTAGGTAATTTAGGCGGTGAATATTTTAAAAACGGTATTAATGACTCTATAGAAATAATTAATTTTGAAAATGCTGAACCTGATAATTATTCATTCACAGAAAAAGATTTAAAATATGAACGTTCTGGAATTGTTAAAAGTGCTGCTAATCGTCTTGAATCAGATTTTAATAGATATAAATATACTAATACAAATTTAATAGATGGATTAAATGATAGTATTAGAGAAAACGGATTATACCATTTTTCGCCAAACGTAGATGATATTTTAGAAAGCGGTTATGTTAAAGCTAGTGGGTTCATGAAGTCTTATGGTGAAAAGAAAAGTTTCTTTTTCAATGGTGTTCCAGACGTTGGTGCTTATGTATCAAATTTAGGTGAAATTCCCTTACGAACAGAAGCTATACAAATTTTTCCTAGTGATGATATAATTAATAGTTCTAAGCTAAAAGTTAGAAATTTTGATGATTTTGCTGTGACATACAGCGGGAATTTACATTTTGATACAAATGAGGCTGCTAAACAATACTTTGTTTTAAGAAAAGTTGATGATGAGTTAGTTTATGCTAATGTTAATAAGGCTTTTTATGATAATTATCCAAATACAGCAGAAGGCAAAGCAGTTGCGGAGTTTATAAGTAAGAAAGAAAATGTGATTACAATTAAACGTGATTACTACTCATATTTATCAGCAAAAAGCACTAATGCTCAAATAACTAATTCGAAAGTAAAAAGCAATTTTAGTCCAAATAAGAGTATAGTTAATTGGGATGATGAAGTTGCACGTGTCAACTCTGCAATTAAAAAAGGTTATTTTACATCTGTGGAAGTAGATTCAATAGAAGAAATACCAGAAGATTTCTTATCGAAAATAGAGGACTTAGATCAATTGTATTTTAAAGTTGCAGGTGAAGACATGGACTGGAAAAAAGTTTATGCTGAACAAAATTTAAGTAAATTTTCAGATAATTCAACTGATTTTACTCAAAAAGTAGAAATTGAAAATAAAAATGGAAAAGAGCATGAGGTAAAAAAATCTGTAGATAATATCGATGAAACAATAAGTAATGACTCTGTAAATAAAACTAGATTTGAAAAAAATTCTTCAATATTAAAAAATGAAATATTAGCAAAAGTTGATCCAGAATTAAACGATGTTGGCAAAGCTAGAGCAGCTTACATAGAATTAAATAAACGCCTGCATTACGATGCAGATTATACTAAAGGAGATAAAAATCGCAAATTGGAAATTTATAATAAAATTCTTAGCTTTGATAATTTAGAAAGCGATCGTGTTGTTTGTAAAGGATGGTCTGAGTTATACAGAGAAACTTTAATAGAAGTTGGTTTTAACCCAGACGACATTAAAATAGTAAAAGCTAGCGATGGCTTATCCCATAATTGGGTTGAAGTGGATTTACATAACGGTCAAATATTAATAGCTGATGCCACTGATGTTTTAAACCATTCTACGGATTTAGCAAATAGTAAAATGGGTGATAAACTTTTAGGGTTTGTAGTAACAAGTGCTGAAAATTCAAATCTAAGATTATCTAAATTACCAATAGAAGATTTAAAAAATTATAGTGACTCTTGGAGAGATTTTGATAGAAGCAATGGCTTAATTGGTGATAAATATTTATCAGAATTGTATGATGAATCAAATAGCAAATTTAAAAATAGTGCTTTATATAATAAAATATTTGGAGAAGCAAATTTTAATAAAAGTGTTGAAAAATACTTTAATATGGATCTTCCTGAAGGATTAGATGGTTATGAAGCTTATCCATATTATAATAAGTTAAAATATACATTGCTTAATAATCACTCTAAAAATGTTACAGTTTCACTATTATATAGAGATATAAATGGTACAACGGAGCCAATAACATTTACCTCTGTTGCTATTAATGGAGAGTATCGAGCTATGATCTATAGTAAAACTTTAGGAAAAGTATTTTTAAACAGTCCAATGGAAGTGCATAATTTTATAAAACTTTATAATATGAAATGATAGGAGTTGATAAACTATGGATGAATTAATAAAATTATTAAATGAAAAAAAGAAGAAACCATTAACGGTAGAGGATCAAGATAAAGTAAATCTTATTCAAGAATTAGTAGACAATAATGCAAATATTTTTGATATGGATCCAGCAACAGTGATAGGAATTTTAGATTTTCTAGGAATGTCCGAAAATGAAATTTTTGATTTCTATTGTAAGCTAAATTCATATGAAGGATTTGATAAATTGCCAAAACAGAGAATAATACTAGAACAAGATGACTATAAAGGTAAAAAATCATAAAGATTACATTATAAATTATAAAAGAAGAAAGGAAAGGATGATATAAATGAATAATGTAGGAGAAAAATATTTACCAATTGGAACAGTGGTAATGTTGAAAGGGGGAAGCAAAAGGGTAATGATTACTGGATTCTGTTCAATTGCAGCAGAAGATGAAAGTAAAATGTATGATTACTCAGGATGTATGTATCCAGAAGGATTTTTATCAAGTGATGAAACAGCTTTATTTAATCATGACCAAATTGATAAAATTTATCATATGGGATTAATTGATGATGAAGAAAATAAGTTTAAAGTGGCTTTAAAAACACTTGTTAATCAAATGGATAAGAGTGGTGTAAACACAACGGCTAATTCTGCAACAAATAATGATGTTCCACCAGTTGGACCAGGGCTTCCCGGAAGTACTTCTCAAGAAGTTGCAAGTCCAGCAAACGAAGAGAAAAAAGAAGCCCCTGTCCCTCCAATAGGCCCAGGTCTTCCTGGATATGTAGCACCTCAAACTACTACTGATACAACAATAGAAAGTATTTAATAATAATCAAAAAAGGGGAATAAAATATGAAATGTGATAAATGTGGTGCAACTACTAACCCAGGTGATCAAATCTGTATTAATTGTGGAGCCAAACTTAGTATAGAAAATATGATTATGCCAGAGGTAGAAAAAGTAAATAACATACCTAATAAAAAAGAAATAAGTAAAGAAACATTATATATTGTAATAGCTGTTTTAGGAGTTATTTCTTTAGTGTGTATTGTTATTTTAATAACAGTTTTATTGGTTAGGTGAGTGAAATGAAAGATAAGATATTAGTATTTGTAACTATTCCTGCCATAGAATTAGAAATAAATGTTTATATTCCCACTGCCAAAAAAATTGGTTCCATTAAAAATTTAATTATTGAAATAGTAGAAGAAGTAAGTAACGGAATTTTTAAAAACGATAATTGCAAAAAATTATATGATAAAAAAACAGGCGAAGTTTTAAACGATAGAGAATTTGTTAGATATAGTAACATAAAAAATGGTTCAAAGTTAATTTTATTATAAGGGTGGATTAGCATGAAAGTAACAGTTATAAAGAAAAGTAGATTAAATGTATTTGAATTACCTCCAAATATTGAAGGAAATTATTGGATAACTGACTTTGAAAATGGTAGAAAAATAAATTTAATTAATATTGAAGCGAGAGACAATGAATGGATACTTATAAGTAATCATGACGTTTACGCTTTGAATGGTGAAAACATGATGATTCCGGAAGTTACTCTAAAGGATTATGGCTTTTATCTAATTAAAAATAATTATCGTAACGAAAAATATTATATTTATTGTTCACCCATATATGATAAAACTTATCAAATATTTTCGATAAATTCTGATAAAGTTACAATTGGTAGTGATGAAAGCGTCGATATATGCTATGGCCTTAGTTCAGCCGTTCCTAAAAAAGCTTTTACTATTACTAAAAGTGATAAATATTATCATATAAATATAATTGACAATACTACAAATGTTTATTTAAATAATAAAAGAGTTATTAAAACTACGAGAATAGAATATGGAGATATTTTATTTATATATGGTTTAAAAATAATTTTAATGCGTAAAGACGGAAAAGATATATTGTTAGTAAATAATCCAAATAATTTATTAAAATATAATGTATATTTTTCTAATTTAGTATCAGTAGAAGAAGAATTTGTTGAGGACTACGAAGAACTTTCTGAAGACATGAATACTAACGAAACTAATTATTTTTATAGAACCCCACATTTTTATAAGACAATTCAAAAATATATAGTTAATTTAGATATACCGCCGCAAAAAAAGGAAGAAGATAAAACACCGGCAATATTAACTGTGGGGCCAATGTTAACGATGTCGATGACATCTGTAATTACGATGATTTCCACTGTTAATTCTATGCAAAGTGGAGAAGCATCTCTAAAAGATTCTACCACAAGCCTAGTTATGTGCGGCGTTATGCTTGCTAGTACTTTGTTATGGCCAATGCTTACTAAAGGGTTCCAAAAGATGTCTAACAAAATGTATGAAAGCAAAAGGCAAAAATTATATCGAAAATATATAAATAAAAAAGAACAAGAAATTGTTAATGAATTAGAAATTCAAAGAAAAACTTTAATAGAAAATACATTTAGCGTGGAAGAATGTCAAAATGTTATAAGAGCTCATAATATTAGATTATGGCAAAGAAGAATAACTGATGAAGACTTTCTAAATTTACCTGTTGGAATAGGAAATATCAAAATGGATATTGATATTAAATATCCAGAAGAACATTTTTCTATGTCGCAAGATAATTTACTAGAGATAGCTCAACAATTAGGAAAAAAGGAACGAATATTAAAAGATGTTCCGGTGTTGTTTTCGTTTTATAATAATTTTATAACAGGAATAGTAGGAGATCCAATATATACTAAAGAATTTATAGATAGATTAGTATTACAAATAATGGCTAATTATAGCTATGATGAAGTTAAAATTGTTACATTGACTTCAATTGATAATGAATTAAGCTGGAATTATATGAAATCTCTTCCTCATTCATGGAGTAATGATAAAACAATAAGGTACTTTGGCTCTGCCAATGATAATTATCGAGAAATAATCTATAATTTGGAAAAAGTATATAACGAAAAAATTGCTAGTAAAAATGATTCAGGTAAGGAAGCGCCTTATTATATAATTGTGACGGACGCAATTAAATCAATTGATAGTTATGATTTCATTAAAAAAGTTATGGCAAGTGATGTTAACTGTGGTTTTAGTATAATTATGGCTGTTGATAAATTATCAGCGCTACCAAATGAATGTAAGAATTTTATAAATGTAAGTAATGAAGAATGTACGATTTTTAGTAGTGTTTTAAATGGCGAAGTGCAAAAATTTAAAATTGATTTTTCTAGTATAGAAGAAATAGATAATTGTGCCACCGAGCTTGCTAATATACCTATTAATATAAAAACAGAAAATGAACTTAGTTTACCTGATACCTTTAAATTTTTAGAAATGTATCAAGTAGGAAAAGTAGAACAATTAAATTCAAAAGATAGATGGAGTAAAAATAGTCCAATGTTATCATTGCAAGCCCCAGTAGGTATTAGTAAAAGTGGAGATTTAATAAACTTAGATTTACATGAAAAATATCACGGACCTCACGGTTTAGTGGCTGGTACTACAGGAAGTGGAAAATCCGAATTTATTATTACTTATATACTTTCTTTAGCGGTAAACTACCACCCTTATGAAGTTCAAATAATTTTAATCGATTATAAAGGTGGCTCTTTAGCAGGAGCGTTCGCTAATGATAAATATAGCCTACCGCACTTAGCCGGAACAATAACAAACCTAGACGGTAATGAGTTAAATAGAACACTAGTATCTATTGAAAGTGAAATTAAAAGAAGACAAAGAGAATTTAATAAAGCAAGAGAAGTTGCTAATGAAAGCACGATGGATATTTATAAATATCAAAAATTATGGCGTGAAGGTAAACTAAAAGATATGGATCCTATTTCTCACTTATTTATCATAAGTGACGAATTTGCTGAATTAAAGGAACAACAACCAGACTTTATGGATAGCTTAATCTCGACGGCTCGGGTAGGACGTTCTTTAGGAGTACATCTTATTTTGGCCACTCAAAAACCAGGTGGAGTCGTTGATGCCCAAATTTGGTCTAATACTAAATTTAGAGTATGTTTAAAAGTACAGGATGCACAGGATAGTCAAGAAATATTAAAAAAGCCAGATGCAGCATTTTTGAAAAAAACCGGTCGGTTTTATCTTCAAGTTGGTTATGATGAAGTATATATTTTAGGGCAATCTGCTTGGGCAGGAGGACAATATTATCCTGATAATACTTATAGAGTAGATATTGATACTTCCGTAAACGCGATTGACAACATAGGCTATGTTACTAATACTAAAGATGTTAAAAAAAATGTTAAAAAAGAAGCAATGGGGGAAGAGTTACAAAATGTTGTAAAATATTTATCTGATTTAGCTAAAGAAGAAAATATTAAAATTAGAAAGTTATGGCTTGAAAAAATTCCTGCCTTTATTAAGGTAGATAATATTATAGAAAAATATAATTTTGTAAAAAAAAGCTTTTTTATTGATATTCCCATTGGAGAATATGATGATCCGTCGAGTCAAAATCAATATTTATTAACTATTCCTTTTACAAAACTTGGTAATGCAATTATTTATGGTATTGCGGGAGCTGGGAAAGAGTTATTTTTGACTAGTTTAATTTATTCAGCAATGAAAGTATATAGTCCAGAAGAAATAAATTTCTATGTTATGGATTTTGGGGCTGAAACTCTTCGCATGTTTCAAAATGCTCCGCATGTATGTGACATTGTTTACTTAAATGAAACTGATAAAATTAATAATTTATTTAAGCTAATAAAAGAGGAATTGGAATATCGGAGAAATTTATTTGGTAATTATAATGGTAATTATCAAAGTTATATTAAAGCTGAAAATACTAAAAAAATACCTAATATTGTAGTTGTTATTAATAATTTTGAAGCTTTTAGTGAATCTTATGAAGAATTTAGTGATGTTTTAAATCAAATTGTAAGAGATGCATTTAAATATGGAATATTTTTTGTTCTTACTACTAGCTCTGAAAATGGGGTTCGAATGAAAACAAAGCAAAGCTTTTCTTTAATATATGCGCTTCAACAAAATCAAGATATGGATTATTCAAGTATTTTAGGTAATACTAGAGGTAAAACACCATCTAAAATTAAGGGAAGAGGCTTATTTAAAAGAGATGAAATATTTGAATTTCAAACTGCTATGCCTTGTGAAGAAGAAAATATATCAACCTATATTCAAGGATTTTGCCAAGAATATAATAGTAAAATTAATTATGTTAAAAGAAAAATACCAATGTTGCCAAAGGTAGTAGATTTTGAATTTATAAAAGATTCTCTAACTAAATCTTCTAATATGGTAGTAGGAGTAAATAAAAACAATTTAAATATAGAAACATATAATTTTAATAAAAGTGTTATAAATTTAATCTCTGCATATGAACTAGAAGATTTAGAAAATTTTACTAATGCCTTTATTTCTCAAGTTGTCTACAATGACTATTATGAATTAGCATTTGTAAATACAACTGATATTGAAATAACTGCACCTGAATATGCAGACAAAATTTATGATTCACATTTTGATGATATAATTTTAAAATATTCAAAATATATTAATGCGGTATATGAACGTTATGAGATATCTCATTTTAATGATAAAATTTTAAAAAACGAAAAACATCATATGTTAGTAATTTATGGCATAAATGATTTTATCAACAAATTATCTGATGAGGCTAAAAGTAATTTTGAAGATTTAATGAAAAAAAATAGTCAATTATTATTACTTTCAATTGTTATTATCGATAACCCGGATGTTATTAAAAATTTTGCGTATGAAGATTGGTTTAAAACTAATGTTGATTTGTCACGTGGCTTTTGGATTGGCCGAGGCTTAACTGATCAAACATTATTCAAAATATCAAAATATGGTAAAGAAGAACGAGAAGAAATTGATAATGAATATGGTTATATAATTAGTTCTTCAAAAGCTATTAGAATAAAAGTGTTAGAAGAGTTTTTTCAAAATATAGATACTCTTTAAACTTTTATTCTTTTTTAATTAAAAATTTATCCTAAAAAAAGGAAAATCATAAAACTCCACAATATATATTATTGGAAGGAGATAATGCGAGATATGACAAAATTTTAAGTTAATGGACAAGGAAAATGATAAAAACTAATATAAAAATGTAAGAAAAGTTCAAATAAAAACGCAATATTTGGGCAACAATGTTATTGTATTAAATATAATAATATGTAGGTTTTCATATATTTATATTTATATAGTATCATAACTAAATATATTTAGTTTACATTTCTTCTTTTTTGGAATAAAATATTAACTAGAAATGGGTGATAGTATGAATGATGTTGGAAAGAATTTAAAAAGAATTAGATTATTAAAAAATCTATCATTGAAAGAGGCTGGTTTATTGTTAAATATGTCTGCTCCAGCGGTTTCAAAATATGAAAAGGGGGAGATACATCCTAATTCTGAAAAATTAATAGAGTTTGCTAATGCTTATGATGTTAATGTCTTAGATTTACTAAAATCTTATAAAATACCTGAAATGAAGTTTAATGCTTTTAGAAAAAAGCAAAGACTTAAAGGAGAAAATCTTAATCTATTAAAAGAAATTATACAAAATAAAGTTGCTGATTATATTGAAGTTGTTGAATTAAACGAGATAAAAATAAGTAACAATAAGATAAAACAATATATATGTAATAATGATAATGATGCAGAAATTGCAGCTGAAGAATTTAGAAATGATTATAAGTTGTCTATTAATCAACCAATTCCGGACTTAATAAATGTGTTAGAAAATTTAGGAATATTAATTATCGAGATAGATAACACTAACGGCAGATTTTCCGATTTTGACGGTCTTAGTGAAGTTGTTAAAGATATTCCATTAATAGTCTTGTTAAGCAATATTGCTGGTGAAAGGCAAAGATTTACTATAGCTCATGAACTAGCACATTTAGTTCTTAACATTAATAATAAAAATTTAAATGAAGAAAAATTGTGTAATAAATTTGCAAGTAGTTTATTGATGCCGAAAGAGGCTGTTATTAAAGAATTTGGTAAATCAAGAAATAGCATAAGTTTTTATGAATTAAGAGCTTTTAAAAGCGAATATAAAGTTAGTATGGCAGCAACTATCTATAGATTAAAAGAATTAAAAATCATATCAGAATATTTATTTAAAAAAATTAACATTTCATTTAGTTCGAAAGGATATAAAAAATATGAGCCCTATCCAATTGAGCCTGAAAAATCCTGTCAATTTAAACGATTGGTCCATAAACTTGAAGTGGATAATATTATCACTTTAAATAGGGCTTGTGATTTATTAGGAGTAACTATAGATGACTATAACAACGAAGATAATAATTACCGATACTAATATAATTACTGATCTTAGTAATGCAAATATTTTAGAGCAGTTTGTAAACTTAGATAACGTTTATATATGTGATATGGTGAAACGTGATGAAATAAATTCTAATACAGGAAATGTTAATATAATAAAAAATTTAAAAACCATTAATGCTACTTCAGAAGAAATTAATGAAATTTTTAAGATTTTACAAGTAAATAATGGGTTATCTCCATATGACATTATTAATTTTATAATAGCTAGAAATAATAATGGCATTTTAGCTACAGGTGATAAAAAACTTATGGAATATAGCAAAGAAAATGGCATAGAAATAATCAGAACTTTAAAGATAATTAAATTAATGAATGATAATGGTATTATTACGACTAAAGATGCAGTTAAGGCGTGCAAGAATTTAAAAGAATGCAATAAGACACGTATCCCGCCCTCTGATATTGATAATCTGATTAAAGAAATTGAGAAAAATCAGGTTATAAGTTGAATCTTTAGTTTAAAGATAAAATTGTACTAAATTTTACTAATTATTCATAATATTTTTTAGGAGGTCTTATGGAAAGTGTTATGGATATAAATAGTTATGGTAGTCATGAAGTAAAAATTACAGATAGAAGTATTATAAGTTTAACTGGAATTAATAAGATAAATAGTTTTGACGAAGAAGAATTTTTAATGGAATCAAACATGGGATTAATACTTTTAAAAGGTGAAGGGTTAGAGATTGTTAAACTAGATACTCATGATGGTAATGTCAAAATTAAAGGAAAATTGAATAGTTACGCTTATATTGAAAATGTAAAAAAGACCAAAGAAGAAAGTTTGCTTTCCAAATTATTTAAATAGTGCATGCTAATTTACAATTAATATCATTTTTTATATCTTTTGTTTTCGGTATTGTTTTTTATTTTTTAACAACACTAAATTTTTACTTAATAAAAGATTTAAAAGTATGGCTAAAGCATATTTTAACATTAATTTATACTATTGATATGACTATCATATTTATCATTATATTTTATCATTTAAATAAAGGATATTTTCATATTTATTTTATAATTATGGTTTTTGTAGGCTTTTTTGTCGGGTATTTATTACGCCAAAAAATCATTAGTAAAATTCATGTAAAGCACATTTTAAAGCGTTGAAAATGTGTTTTTATTATGCTAGTATCAAAATAGAATAATATAGAAAGTGATACTATGCGAAATAAGAAGAGCAAAAAAGAAAAGAAAAGACTTTTTATTATTTCAATAACAATTATTGGATTGTTATCTTTATTAGTTGGAAGTGTTTATAAAGATTGGAAACAAATCTTGATTAATAAGCATTTGGAAAAACAACTTACTAATGATTATAATGGCCTTTTAGATGAAGAAGAAAAACTTAATGCGGAGATTGTTAAATTAGGTGATGATGAGTACTTAGCTAGATATGCCAAAGAAACATATATGTTATCTGCAGAAGGAGATACCATTATTAAATGGAATAAATAAAAATTTTTAGGAGAGGTTATGGAAAATAAAGAAAAGATGTATCACATTGGTTTAACAAAAAGTGATTTAGAAGGGGCAAAGTATGCAATTTTGCCGGGTGATCCTAAAAGAGTAGAAGTAATTGCAAAACATTTAAATAACAACAAAAATTTAGGAATGAATAGAGAATATGCCAGTTATTTAGGAGATATTGATGGCGAAAAAGTTTTAGTTATTTCCACCGGAATGGGTGGACCATCAACCGCTATCTGTGTTGAAGAGTTAAAAGAATTAGGAATTGAATATTTAATAAGAGTAGGTACATGTGGTGGTATGCAACTTGATGTTGAAGCTGGGGATATAGTAATTGCTAATGCCGCGATAAGAAAAGAAGGAACATCAAAAGAATATGTGCCAGTAGAATATCCAGCGGTTTCTACTTTAGAAGTAACTAATGCTTTAGTAAGCGCTTGTGAAAAACTTAATAATAGATATCATGTAGGAGTAGTTCATTGCAAAGATTCTTTTTATGGTCAACATGATCCTGAACGGATGCCAGTGTCCTATGAATTAGAGCAAGAATGGGAGGCTTGGATAAAAGCTGGAGCTTTAGCAAGTGAAATGGAAACAGCTGCCCTTTTTATAACTGCTAGTACTTTAAAAATGAAAGCCGGAGCAGTATTATTAGCGGTATGGAATCAAGAAAGAGAAAAAGAAGGCTTAGATAATAAAACTGATTTTGATACAACTAAAGAAATTAAAGTTGCTATTGAAGCTATAAAATTATTAATAAATAAAAAAGTTGATGCTAATTTTTAGTATCAACTTTTATATGATTTCATCAATTAAACCATAAGAAAGAGCTTCTTCTGGATCCATAAAATTATCTCTTTCCGTATCATTTTCAATAGTCTTTAAATCTTTTCCGGTTACATTTGCTAAGATATTATTTAATTTTTCTTTAATTTTTAAGATTCTCTCAGCCGCAATTTTAATGTCAGTAGCTTGACCTTGCGTGCCTCCTAGAGGTTGGTGAATCATAATTTCAGAATTTGATAAACTACACCTTTTTCCTTTGGTGCCATTAGCTAAAATAAATGCTCCCATGGATGCAGCAAGTCCTACACAGATAGTTTTGACATCACTTTTTATATAATTCATGGTGTCATAGATAGCCATACCACTAGTAATACTTCCTCCAGGAGAATTAATATATAAATATATGTCTTGATGATTCAAACTATCTAAATATAATAATTCACAAACGATAATACTGGCTAAATTATCATTAATTTCTCCATTTAAAAATACAATACGATCATTTAATAATCGTGAGTATAAATCGTAAGCATACTCTCTATTACTGAATTTTTCTACAACAGTTGGAATTATATTCATTTTTTCACCTATAATTATAATATATAAATTAGTAAGTTTTTATTCAAAAAAGTTAATAAGTATGATAAAATAACAATAGTATAAAAATAGTTGAGGGATGACTAATGGATAATATAAAAATATCTAATACTGATGGAATAGAAAAAGAATTTAAAAAGAATACAACTTACTATGATATTAGTAAGGGGTTTAATTTGGGAAAAGATATTTTAGGAGTAAAAGTTAACAATGAAGTTATTTCATTAGAAGAAAAAGCTACAACATCAGGAAAAATTGAATTTATTGATTTAAATGATTTAAATGGAAATAAAATGTATAAAAGTGCTTTAGAATTTATTTTTGAAGTTGCATTGAAAGAAATATTTCCTGATTTAGATATAACTTATCAACATAGTGTTGCTAAAGGATTTTTAGGGGAAATAATTGGCGATAGAATTATTACCATAGAGGATTTAAATAAAATAAAAAGCGAAATGGCAAAAATTATTGCGGATGATATAGTTTTTAAAAAATTAAATATAAAGAAAAAAGACGCAATAGATTTTTATAAAAAAATGCATGAAGATGAGAAAGCTTTGAATATTCAAAACATTTCAGATAAAGTTGTTACCCTTTATGAATTAAAAGGTCATTATAATTATTTTTATTCTGATATGCCATATGGTACAGGAAGTATTACTAAATATGAAATTATTTATTTAGGTCGCAACAGATTAATATTTGTTATTCCTAATAAAAGAAGTAATGGAAAGCTACCAGAATATGTTCACTATGATAATATAATTAATTCTTTCTTAGTAGGAAAAGATTGGTTAGAAACATTGGATATGAAATATGCAACCTCAATTAATAAAACTGTTTCTAATGGTAAAATAAAAGAATTTATAAAATCATGTGAATTAGTATTCAATTTAAATGTTGCTAAAGTAGTAGATGAAATTACTAATAACAGGAACATTAAATTTATTTTAATTGCAGGTCCATCATCTAGTGGTAAAACAACTACTTGTAAAAGAATTTCATCTTATTTAACTGCTAAAGGATATGATCCTATTAAAATTTCTATCGATGACTTTTTCTTAGATAGAGTGAATACTCCAAAAGATGAAAAAGGAGATTATGATTTTGAATGTTTAACTGCAGTTGATTTAGAACTATTTAATAATACATTAAAAAAATTAATTAATAAAGAAAAGGTTACTTTACCAACTTATAATTTTATTAGTGGTAAAAAAGAATTTAGTGATAAATATGTAGAATTAAAAGATAATAGTATTATTTTAATTGAAGGGTTACATGCATTAAATGATGATTTATTACCAATAATAGATAATAAGTATAAATATAAGATATACTTAAGTCCTTTTATTCCTTTAAATATTGATAGACATAATTATATATCTACTGTTGATTTAAGATTAATAAGAAGGATAATAAGAGATAATAGAACCAGAGGATACTCGGTTAATAATACAATTCATACATGGCAAAGTGTAAGAGATGGAGAAGAGAAAAATATATTTCCATTTATTCATCAAGCTGATGTTATTATTAATACTGCACTACCCTATGAAATTGGGGTGGAAAAAGTATATGTTGAACCACTTTTACGTTCTATAAGTGTGGAAAATGATTATTATGAAGAGGCTAGAAGACTTTTAAATTTTTTAAAAGTATTTTATCCAATACCGGGTGAGTATGTAAATAATGATTCTATTTTAAGAGAGTTTATAGGAGGAAATAATGATTAAAGTAGCGATTAATGGTTTTGGAAGAATAGGTAGAATTGCTTTTAGAGAAATGATAACAAATAAAGAATTTGATATTGTTGCAATTAATGATTTATCAAATGCCGAAGAATTATGTCATTTATTAAAATATGATACGGTACATCGTAGGTTTCATGAAAATGATATTACATTTGAAGATAATTATTTAGTTATTGCTAATAAGAAAAGAATTCCAGTCTATGCTTCAAAAGATCCTTTAGAGTTACCATGGCAAGAATTAGGAGTGGATTTAGTCTTAGAATGTACGGGAGCATTTACAAAAGCTGAAGATGCTGCAAAACACTTACAAGCTGGTGCGAAAAAAGTATTAATATCAGCTCCAGGAAAAGGTGATTTAAAAACGATTGTATATGGAGTTAATGATCAATTACTAGATGGTAGTGAACAAATTGTATCAGCGGCTAGTTGTACAACTAATTGTTTAGCCCCAGTATTAAAAGTTATAAATGACAATTTTGGGATTGAAAAAGGATTTATGACTACGATTCATGCTATTACAAATGATCAAGAAACACTTGATATTACCCATAAAAAAGGAATTTATGCGAGAAGAGGAAGAGCAGCAAGTGGAAATATTATTCCCGCTTCAACCGGAGCAGCTTCCGCAATTGGTTTAGTTATACCCGAATTATTAGGTAAGCTTGATGGCCTTGCTTACCGGGTACCAGTCTTAGATGGCTCTGTCATAGATGTTGTTTTAGAATTAAAAAATAATCCTACTATTGATGAAATAAATGAGGCATTTTTAAAAAACATCAATGATACTTTAAAGTTTACTAAAGATCCTTTAGTATCAAGTGATATAATTGGAACGACCTGTGGAGCTTTAGTTGATGGTCTTTTAACCAACATTGTTGAAGTAAATGGTAAAAGACTATATAAAGTAGTTGCATGGTATGATAATGAGCTTGGCTATACTAATCAAATGTTAAGAACTGCAATAGCAATGTTTCAAAAATGATGTTGATAACTCATAAGTTATTAACATTTTTTTAATCAAAAAATTATGATAAAATAAAAGTGGTGATAAAATGAAGTATTTAAGCGAAGAAATGATTAAGAATAAAAAAGTGTTATTAAGATGTGATTTTAATGTTCCAGTTAAAGATGGTAACATCTGTGACGACAGTAAAATAAAAAAGAGTTTAAAGACAATTAACTATCTTTTAGATAATAATAACATTGTCATAATTTTAAGTCATTTTGGTCGTGTCAAAAAAGAAGAAGATAAAAAAAATAATAGTTTAAAAATTGTTTATGAATATTTAAAAAAAATTATTGACTTAGATTTTATTTCTGATCCAGAAGATTTAAACTTAATAAATACATCTCCCAAAAAATGTTTTTTAGTTGAAAATACACGATTTTCGGATATTCCTAATAAAAAAGAGAGCACTAACGATTTAAATTTAGCTTCTTACTGGAGTAGTTTTGCCCAAGTTTTTGTTATAGATGCATTTGCTTCCTTACATAGACTTCATTCTTCAACTGCGGCCATCAGTAAATATTTACCAACTTATCTTGGCTTTTTAGTTGAAGAAGAAATAAAAAATTTAAATGATTTAGTCTTTAACCCAAAACGCCCTTTTGTAGTTATCATGGGAGGTAGTAAAGTTGATGATAAAGTCCAATTAATTGCCAAAATTATTAAAAGATGTGATCAATTAATTTTAACGGGAGGAATATTAAATACTTATTTAAAATTAAAAGGTTTTAATATTGGCCAAAGTTTAATTACCACAGATAAGGAAGCATTAACCAATTTTGAAAAAATAACGGAAGAATATGAAAATAAAATTGTTTATAATAACTGTTTTATTGTTAAAAGAAACGAAAGTGTTATAGAAGTAAAAAATAATGAAATTCAAGATAATGATATTATATTAGATAATATTGTAGATAATTCTTCGGTTTTATTAAACGCAAAGACAATATTTTTAAATGGTACTTGTGGTAAATATGAAGAAGAAGACTTTAATAAAGGAACAAAAAAATTATTGCAAATGTTAGGTAAGTGTGAAGGAAATGTTTATGCCGGAGGAGGAGATACGGCGGCCTCTATTAATAAATTTGACTCTGCCGAAAACTTTACTTTTATATCTAGTGGTGGAGGTGCAACTTTAGAGTATGTTGCATATCAAAAATTACCTGCTTTGGAATATATAAAAGAAAATAATAAGTAAAAAATTAGCTATTTTCCCATTTTTCGACAAATATTTACACAGGTTGACAAATGTTGTCAAATTATATTCTAGATTTTTGTCAAATAATCTCTTATAATGAAAAAGCAAGCAGTTAAAAGATTATAAGGAGAGAAAGATGAAAAACAGCATTAACGTTTTAGTTATTGACAGTAATAAAGAAATAACTAAAGACATTGAGAAGTATTTCAGCAGTAACGAAGTAATTAAAGTAGTAGCTTGTAAAAATGATGGTGAGGAAGGACTTAGGTATATCTTAAATAATCAAGATAGTATTGATGTAATTGTTATGGATCTAATTTTACCTAACTTAGATGGATTATTTATATTAGGAGAATTGGAAAAAAGGAAGATTAAAAAAGATATTATAATAACAACAAATTTCAAAGATGAAAAAATATTAGAAGAAGCTAATGGGTTTGGAATTAGTTATTATATGTTAAAACCAGTAAATTTCATGAGTTTAGAAAAAAGATTATTGCAAGTTGGTTTAAAGAATAATGTTAAATCTTCAAAAATATTAAGCCAAGAAGCAGTCATTACTGATTTATTACATTCCTTAGGAGTACCATCACATATTAGAGGTTATCAATATATCAAAGAAGGTATTTTAATAGTTTATAGAAATGATAATTTTATTTCTTATATAACTAAAGATGTTTATCCAGAAATAGCAAAAAAATATAATACCACTCCAACTAGGGTAGAAAGAGCAATTAGACATGCCATCGAAGTAAGTTGGAATAGAGGAGACATAAATTTAATGGAAGATATTTTTGGCAATAGTTTAAATGTTAATCGAGATAAACCAACTAATTCAGAATATTTAACTACCTTAGCAGATAGATTAAAAGTAAAAAATAATTTAGTATATAATTAATTACAAATGCTTAGTTTGTAATTTTTTTTTCTTTGTGTTATATTTATGACAAGGTGAAACTAATGAAAAAAATATTAACTATTATTTTAGATGGCTTTGGTTTAAGAGACGAATTAAAAGGAAACGCTATAAAAGCCGCAGATATGGAATTTTTTAATAGTCTTTGGGAAGAATATCCCCACTCTATTTTAACAGCTTCTGAAGAAGCAGTGGGACTTAAAAGAGGACAATTTGGTAATAGTGAAACCGGACATTCTACAATTGGAGCAGGAAGACTTATTAAACAAAATGAAACTTTAGTAGATGAATTTTTAAATAGTAATGTCTTAGAAAATGCTAATATGCAAAAATTACTTCAAAATAAAGATAAAGATATTCATTTAATGGGACTATGTAGTGATGGTAATGTTCATGCTGGAATAGATGATTTTATTAATTTATATAAAATATTAGTAAAAAATGATTGTCAAAAAATTCATTTTCATCTTATTACTGATGGACGTGATACAGATGTACATTCAGCTTATTCCTATATTTCCCAAATAGAAAAAGTTATAAAAGAATATAAGGTTGGCGATATTGCTACTATTTGTGGTAGGTATTATGCAATGGATCGTGATAAACATTATGATCGCACTAAAGTATATTATGATTTAGTTACTGATGGTATAGGTATATATACAAATAATATAGATAACGCAATTAATAATATGTATCGAAAAAATATAACTGATGAATTTTTAAAACCAATATTAATTAATAAAAATGGTCTAATTAAAAATGGTGATATCTTAATATGGATGAATTATCGAGCTGATCGAGCAAAACAAATTTTAACGGCTTTTACTAATCCTAATTTTGATGACTTTAGAACCCATAATATGTCTCAATTAGAAATTTATAGTTTTTTGCCAATTGATAAAGATATTATCACTAATAATTTTATTGATAATCCCGAAATAACTAATCCATTAGGTATTTATCTATCTAAATTAGATTTAACGCAAGCGAGAATTGCTGAGACGGAAAAGTTTCCTCATGTTACTTATTTTTTTGATGGTGGTTACTTAGGTAAAATTCCTAAATGTAATACTTTTCATATTCCATCCCCAATGGTTCCATCATATGATTTAAAACCCGAAATGAGTGCGGTTTCTGTTACGAAGAAAACAATTGAATGTATGATTCAAGATTATGATTTTATTTTAGTAAATTTTGCTAACCCTGATATGGTTGGCCATACCGGAAATTTTGATGCTTCAGTTAAAGCTTGTATGACAATTGATTTATGTTTAAAGAAAATAGTAGAACAAGCAGAAGATAACTTTTATAAGGTTATTATTCTAGCTGATCACGGTAATGCTGATATTATGTTTGATGAAGAAGGTAATAAGGTAACTACTCATACTTTAAGTAAAGTCCCTTTTATCATTTTAGATAAACAAGTAAAATTAAAAGAATATGGTGACTTAACTATGGTCGCACCAACTATATTAGAATACATGGATATAGCTATTCCAGAAGAAATGAAAGAAACCGAGATATTAATAAAATAATGATGAAAAAAAGATATTTTATAATAGGAATAATAATAACATTAATTATAATATTATTTACTAGTGGATATTTACTTTATGTTAAATACACCGATATTAAAATAGAAACAAGTGTTACCAAAAAGGAAAGTGATATTTTGGATTTTACTATAGATGAATATTATCTGGAAAAGAATTTAGATAGATATATTACTTATCATCTTGAGAATCCTTTAAAAAGCATAAAAGAGGTTGTTAGAGACGTTAATGTTAATATTGATCGTCCTTTTTACACTGAGCCATTAGATAGTAATTTAAATGATGGCATTTTAATACTTGTTAATAAATATCATAAATTAAGTGAAAATTATGCTCCTAAATTAGTAAATATGAGTAGTAAACATTCTCATGCTTATACGAAAAAGATGCAAAATGTTGCATACCAAGCTTTAAAAGAAATGATTGATGCCGCTAGTTTAGATAATATTATTCTTTATGATGTATCAAGTTATAGAAGTTATAATACTCAATCTATTTTATATAATAATTATGTCAAAAATGATGGATTCCTTTTAGCAGATACTTATTCGGCAAGAGCAGGTTATTCTGAACATCAAACGGGACTAGCAACTGATTTAAATACTGCATCTTCTAGTTCTCATTTTGAAGAAAGTAAAGAGTTTGCTTGGCTAAACGAAAATGCATATAAATATGGATTTATTTTAAGATACCCAAAAGATAAAGAATATTTAACGGGTTATAAGTTTGAACCTTGGCATTATCGTTATGTAGGTGTAGAGGCTGCTACTTATATTAAAGAACATGATATAACATTTGATGAATATTATGCATTTTTCATAGAAAAAAATTAATTGATATGTTATTATAATAAGAGAAAGTAGGTAGTTAAATGAATGAGGAAGTAAAGAATGATGTAGTCGAATCAAAAGAACCAATGTTCGAGCCAAATTTAGAATCTGATGGAAAGGAAAAAAAGAATAAAAGTATACTTTTAATTATTGTGGCCCTTTTAATTGTGGCGCTTGGTTTAGTGGGTGTTAATTATCTTTATAATCGAAATGCAACTAATACAGAAAATGTATATTATGCCGTAATTGATAATTTAGAAAATGCCATGGTTAAGTATATCGATAATATAGATCTTTATAATAAGCCATTTGGTAATGATATAACCTTAAATATTAACGGGACTAGTTCTGATAAAGAAATAAATAATATTTTAAATATTATTAAAGATATGAGTTTTAATTTAAATACTAAAACTGATTATCAAAATAAAAAATTAAGCGCTGATTATAAAGTTTTATATACAAATTCAAATATAGTTAATGGTAATGTTTATATTAATGATGAAAATATTTATGTAAATTTAGGTGAATTATATAATAAATATATTAAATTACTCCCAGATAATACTTCAGATAATGATTTTCAAATAAATACAAGCTCTTTATGGAATGCAGTAGGAAATAAAGAATTAAAATCAGTAATAGAAGAAAGTAGTAAAATTTTAAAAGAAAGCTTAAAAGAAGAATATTTCTCTAGAACAGAGGAAAAAATAAATGTTTTAGGAAAAGAGATTGATGTATATAATCATACATTAAAATTAAATGAAACTGATATAAAAGAAATAATTATTACATTTATTGATAAATTAAGTAAAAATGACACTATTATAGCTAATCTAAAAGCTTTAACAAATGAGACTGAAGAAACAATAAAAAATGCTTTAACGGAATTAAAAAATAATATTCAAATAGATCCAGTTACTTTTGAAAGCAATATTTATATGAATAAAAATAGCAATAAATTAGAAGAGATGCATTTAAAAATTAATGATGAAGAACTAAGCTTTATCAAAGATAACGAAGAAGTATTTAATATAAATTATAATTCTTCTAAATTAGGTACTGTGAAAGTAAATGATCAAAGCGTAACATTCACTTTCAACGATACAGAAACAAATACTAATCTTGTAATAGAATTAGGAGATAATAAAACAGCTTTAACTTTGAAAGCTGAAGGTATTAATATTAATTTAGAAGTAAATAAAGTTAGTGAAGACAATACAAAAGTTAAATTTAGTTTTAATGGTAAAATTGTAGAAGATAATTATAATCTAACAATTAATATAGATATAAAAAATAATGCTGTTGATAAAGTTGAAAGCAAAAATGTTTCCAATGCTGTAAGTATTGATGCAATTACAGAAGAAGAAAGTAATCAAATAATAAATAAACTTTATAATAATAGTGCATTTATGACATTAATGGGAAAAATAGCCAGTCTTAATTAATTAAAATTTAAAATTATGATTTAAAGGATTGTAACTAAAAATTACAGTCCTTTTTAAATTATTTTTTCTAGTATTAAAATTTCTTGCCTAAGTGAAAAGGCATAATGTATAATAAAATATGTAATAATAAATAAAGAAGTGTAGAATATATGGCAAGAGGAAAGAAGAAAATAATCGATATAAAACTAATAATAGGAATATTATTCTTGTTAATACTATTAATCGGGGCATCATATGCTTATTTTGTTGTGGGAACAAACACT
>CANQYF010000005.1 GCA_947628075.1 uncultured Bacilli bacterium
CCCCCCCCCCTAGGCAAGAAAAAAAGGAAAAAGTTAATTTACTCTTTCCTCTAATTTCTTTAATTCTAATTTTTCTTCTTCTAATTTTTGGGTTTCTTTTTGAACTAATTCAGCTGGAGCTTTACTAACAAAATTTTGATTTTCTAGTAAGCCTTGTCTTTTCTTTATTGAGGCCTTTAAAGACTCAATATCTTTTTGCAATTGTAATTTATCTTCGACAGTTTGTTCTTTTTCATAGTAAATAGTAACATCATATTCTTTATAAGAAACATTATAACTAGCTATATTTAAATTACTATTAACAACATTTTGAATTTTTAAAATCTTTTTAATTAATTCATAATCTCTATCATTATTAAATTTAACTTGAATACTTTTATCTAAATGATTTTCTTGATAAGTTTTACGATATATTCTGATAAATTCAATTAAATCACTTACTTCTTGTTCTTCATTTTTAAATATATTTTTTTTATCAGATAATGGATAATTACTAATCATTATATTTTCGTTAATATTAGGTATTTTGCTATATATTTCGTCAGTTACATATGGCATAAAAGGATGTAACATTTTAAGAATACCCATTAAAACTTCTTTTAAAGTCATTTTAGTAGTATTATCTTCTAAACTAAATTTAGCAAATTCAATATAATTATCGCAAAAATCATTATAAATAAAATTATATATTTCATTACCAGCATTATTTAATTCGAATTTATCCATATATTTAGTTACATTTTTGATAGTGTCATTATATCTAGTTAAGATCCATTTATCTACTTTCTTTAAATTCAATGGTTCTTCATTTATATCTTCGATATTCATTAAAACAAAGCGAGAAGCATTCCATAATTTATTAATAAAATTCCAAGTAGATTTTAAACTTTCCTCGTCAAATTTCAAATCCATTCCATTAGATACTGCAGTTGTAAGATAAAATCTTAATGCATCAGCTCCGTATTTTTCAATCATGTCCATTGGGTCAATGCCATTACCCAAAGACTTACTCATTTTTCTTCCTTCTTTATCCCGAATTAAACCATGAATTAAACATTTTTCAAAAGGTCTTGAATTAGTAAAATATAATGCTTGAAAAGTCATCCGATTAACCCAAAAAGGAATAATATCATAACCCGTAACTAAAACGTTATTTGGATAATATCTTTGATATAGTGGACTATTATCTAAATAATCTAAAGTACTAAATGGCCATAAGGCACTAGAAAACCAAGTATCTAAAACATCTTCATCTTGAACCCAACCGTCACCTTCAGGTGGATTTATACCAACATAAACGTCATTTCCTTTATACCAAGCTGGTATTCTATGTCCCCACCATAGTTGACGGGAAATACACCAATCATAAGTTATTTCCATCCAGTGGTTCATGATTTTTTCAAAACGTGGTGGAATAAAATTAACTTTTGTATCTTTATTTTTTTGATTTTCTAAAACGCGGTCTGCTAAAGGACGCATTTTTACAAACCATTGCTTTGATAAATAAGGTTCAATCATGGCATTTGTTCTTTCAGAATGGCCAACAGAATGGGTAATATTTTCTATTTTAATTAGTAGATTAGCATCTTTTAAATCTTTAACTAATTCTTCCCGACATTGAAAACGATCCATATCTTTATATTTACCGCATTTTTCATTCATAGTTCCATCAGGATTAATAACTATAATTCGTTCTAAATTATGGCGATTACCTACTTCAAAGTCATTAGGGTCATGAGCTGGCGTAATTTTAACTACACCCGTTCCAAAACTAGGATCAGCATGTTCATCACCGATAATCGGAATTTCTTTATTTACTATAGGTAAAATTACGGTTTTACCTATTAAATCTTTATATCTTTCATCACTAGGATTAACCGCAACGGCCGTATCGCCAAATAAAGTTTCTGGTCGTGTTGTAGCTACTTCTAAATAATCATTTGAATCCTTTAACATATATTTAATATGATAAAAAGCCCCTGGAACATCTTTATAGATAACTTCTTCATTAGATAAAGCAGTCATTGCTTCTGGATCCCAGTTAATAATTTTTTCCCCACGATAAATTAAACCATCATTATAAAGAGTTACAAAAACATGTTTTACGGTTTCACTTAAGCCAGCATCTAAAGTAAATCTTTCTTTCGTATAATCTAAGCTTAATCCCAATTTTGCCCATTGTTTTTTAATATTATCATGATATTCATCTTTCCAAGACCAAGCATATTTTAACCATTCTTCCCTTTTTATTTGTCTAGGATTTATACCCATATTTTTTAATTTGGCATCAACTTTCGCTTGGGTAGCAATACCGGCATGATCCGTACCTGGTACCCACAAAACATCATAACCTTGCATTCTTTTAAATCTAATTATGATATCTTGTAAAGTTGTATCCCAAGCATGTCCTAAATGTAATTTACCTGTAACATTAGGAGGAGGAATAACTATTGAATATGGTTTTTTAGAAGTATCTCCACATTCAAAATAATGATGGCTAAGCCAATTATCATATTTTCCTTCTTCTACTAATAAGTGATTATATTTTTTATCTAACATAAAAATCCTCTTTCCTAAAAAATAAAAAAGGTAATACCTCAAAGGGCGATGTTAAGCCGCGGTACCACCTTTATTTTTACTTTCGAATTATAACGCATTCCTGCTTTTATACTCTGCAAACAACAAATATATTTATTTTTATTAGTTTCCACCAACCACTAACTCTCTTTTAAAAATACAATATATCCCTTTCACTTCTTCATATAAATTTTCTCTATTTTATCAAATTTAATTATTTATTTCAATATTTTCTATTATATTTCCATCTACTTTTACTACTAATTTATTATTATCTTTTTCTAACTCTACTAATTTATCTTTAGTTATTTGGGGAATTAATTTTAAATAAGCATTATTTAACTCTTTATAAATTAATATATAATTATCCGTTATAATGCCATAATAGCCATCACTAATTATATAATCATTTATAATATAATTATCTAATAATTCATTTCCTTCATAATCATAAATTTTTATTTCATCAGCAATTTTACTAAATAAATATTTTTCATCATAATCTATAATTGGGTTTTCAATTTTACCAGATAATACATTATTCATGGAATCAACTAAAAACCAATGATTATCTTGTAAAACAATATATTTATCGATTAATAAGTTATTTTCATTAACATTATTAGTTTTTAAACCAATAAAATCATATTCAAAAGGAAGAACTGCTCTTAAATTTTCGGAAACGGAAAGAACTCCCCACAAATCATCATTATTTTTAAGTATATAAACATTATTTTGTAAATTAATATTATAATTTTTAACTTCTTTATAAGTTTGCATAGATTTACCTAATGATATATTATATAAAGAAATTATTACTCCATCGGTAATAAAAGCATATGTATTATTACTAACAGGAATATTTTCTAAAGTTCCATTTTTATAATAATTTATATCATATTCATCATCATTTATAGTTGGTTTAGTTAATTCACATTTTTCTGTTTTACAGACATATGTATTAATTAAATTATTACTTTCATCATAAAACCATAATTTACCATCATAATAAAGTTCATGATTGGGATTATCTTTAAAAACTTTATGAGAAGTTTTTGTTAAAAAACCTATTATAGTAAGGGGAACAAATATAATTAATAAAATAATAATGGTTATAAAGACTGGTTTTTTATTCTCCATTTTTTATTTTTCCTTCTTTGGTATAACTATATAAAACTCCATCAATTGTTATATTAAATCCATCTTCAAAATTAATTTCAAATTCATTATCTTTTACTTCTAAATCTGATTCTAAAATTCCTAAAGCATTATTATAACTATATACATTTAATTTATTATTAGAAATACCAACATAATAATTATCATAAGAAGCGATATAATTAAACTCATTACTTACTTTTTCAAATTCTTTATTATATAAGCTATAAGTATCTGCAGTATTTATTAATAAATAGTAACCATTTACATTTTCAATACTTTTATATTTAAATTCTATTTTACCAGAAATGCCATTACTAGCTATCTCTAAAACTCCAAAATTACCAGTATTAGCACCTGTTCCTGATTTAGCAATTATAAATGAAGAACTAGTATAAATTGGTTTTATATTACTATTTAATTCATTTGTTGTCATAAATTCTAGACTAGTATAAGTTCCTTTATTCTTATTATTTTTTAAATCATATAAATAATAATTTTTACTTCCTTCTAAATTATCACTAATAAAGACATATTGATTATTATAAATACCACTTATGCCTGTACTACCTTTATATATACTACAATTTGCATATTCACTACTTGCACTAGTTATATTATTTTTATTATTACATGTATAAGTACCAATAACATCAGTTTTTTCACTATCACTATAAAAATATAATTTGCCATCTAAATAACTCATATAGTCATAATTACTACTTGCTTTTCCTTCTAATATATTTATCTCTTTAGTATCATTTCCTACTCTAATTACTGCTTTATCATTAGCTTCTTCAATTTCATAACTTACTAGAGTATCAATTAATCTATTATCTTTATCATAAACATATTTTTTTACATAATTTTTATTTTCTAATCTAATACCATCTTCACTTAGTTTATTAAAACTAGTATCTACTAAATAAAGACGATTATTTTTAACTAAAGATATAACTGCATCATGAATTTTTATATAATCATAATCATTAATTAAATCTTCAAATGAATAATTATAAAGACTATAACTACCTTTTATTTCTCCAACTATATAATCTTTATTTAATGATTGAATACTTACATTTTTAAAATTACTACTTAGTTTTTTACCAGTACTATCGACTATATAATAGGCATCTTTATCTTGAGCAACTAAATAAGAAAGTTCTAAATTAACTACTCCTAAATTATCATAAGATGGTCTTATTAAATATTCAAAACCAGCTTCAGTAATTTTAATTAAACCATATTTACTATTTTCATCTTCAATTACCACTAAATTATCTTTAGTACTATAATTTTTTATACTTTTTAAATCAAGATCTTCTTCTTTAGTTTGCATATTGTATAAAAATAATTTTTCTCCATCTTTAACAAAAACAAAATTATTATCATAAATAGGACTATTTTTAATTATTTCGGTATTTTCTTCATTAATATTTATTATTCTTTCAAATTGATCAGTACTATAGTCAGATTTTGCTACATAACAATCATCAACATTTTTGTTTTTACACTCATAACGGCCAATTTCCCGATCACTTAAATTTAAAAATACTAATTCCCCATTTTCATAACGATAATTATCTTTTTCTAATATTACATCTTTAGGTTTCTCTTCTAAAACTTCATCATCTTTTTTAAAAATGGTAAAATATAGGGTAATTCCTACTCCTACAAGAATAACCAATATTATGGATACTATAATAATTATTTTTTTCTTTTTACTAAGGCCATTCCACTTATCTTTGATACTGCGTTTAGGCTTTTTCACCATATTTTCTTTACTTGGTAATACTTTATCTTCTTCTAAAGTATTTTCTTTTACTGCATTTTCATCATCATTAATTTCAATTATTTCATTATCAAAATCGTTCATTAAACAACCACCTATTTTCTTAATATGAATTATAACATATTTTTTTGCATAATAAAAGATACTTTAAAAAGGATAAAGTATCTCTTAAACTATTAATTAGTTATCTAACTTATTTTTAAGTATTTCTTTTACTAAATTTGGATTAGCTTTACCTCTAGTTTCTTTCATTACTTGACCTACAAAATAATCAAATAAGTTAGTCTTACCATCTTTATATTGTTGAACTTGGCTTTCATTATTTGCTAATATATTATTAATCATATTTTTTAATAGTTCTTCATCAGATATTTGAACATTATCATTAGTTATATAAGTTTTTGGCTCTTTTCTTTCTTCTAAAGATTTATTAAATATTTCTTTAGCTTGTTTTGAAGAAATTGTTCCTTTTTCAAATTCCACAATTATTTGGTTTAATAACTCAGGTGTTAAATAAAATTCATTCAAGGTAATTTCTTCTTTATTTAAATATGCAATAATATTTACAATTAAATAATTAGCAGCTAATTTAGGATTCATTTTTAATGCCACACATTTTTCAAAATAATCAGCATAAGCTTTATTTTTGATAATTATTTGTGCATCATATTTTGACAAACCAAATTCATTAATATATTTTTCTTCTCTTTCATGGGGAAGCATAGGAATATTTTTTCTTATTTCTTCTAACCACTCTTTATTAATTTTATATTTAGGTATATTAGGTTCAACAAAATATTTATAATCGATGGCATCGACCTTACTACGCATTCTTTTAGTTGTTCCTGTTTCTTCGTCAAATCTTCTTGTTTCTTGTACAACCTCATCATACTTTCCAGCTTCTTTAAGCTCAGTTTGTCTTTTAATTTCATAGTTAATGGCATCATAGACATTACTAAAAGAATTAACATTTTTAATTTCTACTTTAGTTCCTAATTCACTAGCATCTTCATCCATAATTGAGACATTTACATCACATCTTATTTGACCGAGTTTAGTATCTGCATCCGATACTCCACAATATTGATAAACAAGACGCATATATTCTAGAAAAGCGATGGCTTCATCGGCTGAATTTAGACAAGGCTCAGTTACAAGTTCTAAAAGAGGTACACCCGCTCTATTATAATCAATTAAAGATACATCAGAATAATGATCTAAACTTGCGGAATCTTCTTCTAAATGAATATCATGAATTAAAACGTCTTTATAAGTATCATTAATTTGAATGGTAATTTTACCATTTACCCCAACTGGACTATGCATTTGGGTTATTTGATAACCTTTAGGTAAATCAGGATAATAATAATTCTTACGATCAAAATACATATAAGATGGTGTTTCACAATTTAAAACCATTGCCATCATTAAAGATTGTCGAACGCTTTCTTTATTTAAAGTAGGAAGTGTTCCTGGAAAAGCCATATCAAGTGGTCTTACATTATCATTAGGTATATCACTATAAGAATTACGTGCACTAGAAAATACTTTTGATTTACTTTTTAATTCACAGTGCATCTCTAAGCCAATTACAGCTTTATACTTACTCATGGCGCTCCTCCTTTAACTTAGCAATTTGATTTTTATATGGCATTAAACTTTCAAGCCCATATGCAATATTTAAAACATTTATATCATCATAGCATTTGCCCGTAATATTGACCCCCACCGGTAAGTTACCTACAAAACCATTAGGAATTGTAATGGAAGGAAAACCACCAAAATTGCCTATTTGTAAATGTTCTTCTAAAAGCGTAGAATTATCATTAGTCATCTCATCTTTACTACCATCAAGGTAAGTTGCTGGACCAGTTGATACTGGTAAAATTAAAGCATCATATTTTTGCAAAAATTCATTAATTTTATCTACTATTAATCTTCTTACTCTTTGGGCATTAACAAAATACTTTTCTTGATTTTCTCTTTGTAAAATATAAGAGCCAATGACAAATCTTCTTTTAATTAAAGGGGAAAAACCTTTTGTACGGTGATCTTTCATCATTTCTATTACATTACTGCCCTTACCTCTTGGGCCAAAAATAATACCAGTTAAATTGGACATATTACTTGTAGCTTCAGCACAAGATATACAAGCATAAACACTGGAAATAGCATTTAATAATGTCTTATCCATACTAACTTCATCGATAGTTGCCCCATTATTCCTAAGTAATTCAACCGTTTTTTGAAAGTTTTCTAAATGTTCTTTTAATTCCCGAGATGCATCAGGATAATTATTTAAATTAGCTATCTCTTTAATATAAAATAATTTTTTGCCTTTAAGATTACCATCAATATTTTTATATAATTCAATATTATTAGAGTCCCAACTTGTTAAATCATTTTTATCTTGACCTTTCATAGCATCAACAACAATCGCCGCATCTTTAACTGAACGAGTTAAAACACCACAATGATCAAGGCTTGAAGCAAAAGGAAATAAACCATAACGACTAATCATTCCATAGGTAGGTTTATATCCAACTATTCCACAAAAAGCTGCTGGTTTTCTTATTGAGTCTCCTGTATCACTACCTAAAGCATACGGATAAACTCCGGCTGCAACGGCTGCTGCACTACCAGAAGAAGAACCTGCACACATTCTTTGTAAATCCCAAGGATTTCTCACCACACCTGTATGACAAGTTGTTCCCGTTCCTCCCATTCCAAATTCATCTAAGGCCGTTTTATTAACTGGAATTGCCCCATGTTTGGCTAAATTAAAAACGGCAGTGGCGTCAAAAAATGGTACATAATCTTTTAAGGTATTAGATGAACCAGTGGTCAAAATACCTTTAGTTGAATAATTATCTTTAATACCATAAGGAATACCTGATAATAAATCATCTGTTACTTTACCACCCTTAGCATCATCCATTATAGTAACAAAAGCATTACAACTTGATTGAATTTCATGCGATTTTAAAAGTGATTCTTTGACAAGCTCATCGGAAGTTATTTTGCCACTTTTTAATAGTTCGTGTAATTCTTCAATTGTTTTTGTATTATTCATTACTCTTCTACACCTCCAACTACTTTTGGCACACTTACTTCACGATCTTCATAACCATCACAATTTTGTAGTAATTCAGCAATAGGAATGCTATCTTCAACTTCATCATCACTACGTAATTCGTATTCAAAGTGAGGAAGAGCATGAGTCATTGGTTCAACTTTATTAATATTAGGAATCTTTAAAATCAATTCCATATTTTTATCTATAATATCAAATTCATTTAATACTAAAGCATTTTCTTCTTCCGTTAAACCAATTAGTAATTTATTAGCATAATCGTCTACTAATTCTTTTGTAAACTTCATATTATCACCTTAATATTCACAATTTCCTGGTGTTCTTGGATATGGAATAACATCCCGAATATTATCTACACCGGTAAGATAAATAAGTAATCTTTCAAAGCCCATACCAAAACCTGAATGAACACAACCACCAAATTTTCTTAAATTTAAATACCAATTCATGCTTTCAGTTTCCATGCCAAGCTCTTTCATTCTATTAAGAAGTTTATCATAGTTTTCTTCTCTTTGTGATCCTCCCATTAATTCACCAGCTCCTGGAACTTCTAGGTCTACCGCTGCCACTGTTTTGCCATCGGAATTTTGTTTCATATAGAAAGCTTTAATATCTTTTGGCCAATTTTTAATAAACACAGGGCCATTAAAGTATTCAGTAATATATTTTTCATGTTCTTTCGCAATATCTTCTCCATATTCAGGAGCAAATTCCCATTTAACTGGAGCTTCTTTTAATATTTTAATAACATCTTCATGATCAATTCTCGTAAATTTGCTATTTACCAATTTAGTAAGCTTTTCTTTTAAACCTTTTTCAACAAAACTATCAAAGAAATCAATCTCTTTTGGAGCATTATCTAAAACATACTTAACAACATATTTAAGCATGTCTTCCATAATATCCATATCGCCCTCCAAATCACAAAAGGCAATTTCAGGTTCAATCATCCAAAATTCAGAGGCATGAACTTTTGTGTTGGAATTTTCAGCACGGAAAGTTGGTCCAAAAGTATAAGTTTTTTTATAAGCTAGAGCAAAAGTTTCGGCTTCTAATTGTCCGCTTACTGTTAATCCTGTTAATTTACCATAGAAATCTTTACTATAATCAATTTCACCTTTTAATTTATCAAGGGGAAGTGTAGTTACTTGGAACATCTCCCCTGCTCCTTCGCAATCACTGGCGGTAATAATTGGAGCATGGAAATAAACATAACCACGATCTTGGAAATATTTATGAATAGCATAAGCAGCAATACTTCTAACTCTAAATACCGCATGAAATAGATTAGTTCTTGGGCGAAGATAAGCTTGATCTCTTAAAAATTCTCTAGTGTGTCTTTTAGGTTGTATTGGATAATCTTCAGGGCAATCTCCTAAAAGTTCAATTTTAGTGGCTTGCATTTCTATTTCTTGATTACCCTTTGATTCTACTATTTTACCAGTTACAGAAATAGAACATCCCACTAATAATTTTTTTATATCATTAAAATTACTCAACTTTTCATCATAAACAACTTGTAAATGTTCTTGACAAGTACCATCGGAAAAATCTATAAAGCCAAAAGTTTTTTGATCACGATGGTTTCTAATCCAACCACAAATAGTTACTTCTTTATCTAAATAATTTTTGACATCTTTAAATAAATCTCTTAAATCCATTTTTTCCATTCCTCTCTTTACGGATTAAGCCTATTTGGCCCTCTAAAAATAAACATTTCTTCTTTTAAAGATGGAAGCCCTAACATAAGCATATTAAGCCTATCAACACCTAAACCAAAGCCACCATGAGGAGGACAACCATATTTAAAGAATTGTAAATAAAATTCTACATCTTTACCTAAGCCCTTCTCTTTAGCTTGTTTTTGTAAAACCTCAAAACGATGTTCTCTTTGCGCTCCCGTAGTTATTTCTGTACCTTTCCATATTAAATCGTAACCTTGTGGAATTTCATTATCCCGCATATGATAAAAGGCTCTTTTAGTCTTAGCAAAGTCAGTAACAAAAATAAATTCATGGCCGTAAACTTCTTTAGCAAAACGACCTGTTAAATTTTCCGCCTCAGCATTCATATCGCCAATATCATGTTCAGGAATTTCGTAATTATATCTTTTATGTAATTCTTGATACAAATCTTGTAATTTAATTCTTGGAAATGGTTTAGTTGGTATAATAATATCTACATTAAATAGTTCTTTTATCTTTTCTCCATACAATTCTTTAACATTAGTAAGCCCCGCAATTAACATGTTTTCTTCTAAATCCATAACATCTAAATAGGAGTCTATATAAGCTATTTCTACATCAAATGATGTAAACTCAGTGGTATGACGATTAGTATTTGAATTTTCGGCTCTAAAAGCAGGAGCTATTTCAAATATTTTCTCAAGTCCACTAGCCATTGCCATTTGTTTATAAAATTGGGGACTTTGAGCCAAATATGCAGTTCTATCAAAATATTTAACTTCAAAAACATCTGAACCAGATTCTGATGCAGCGCCAATTAATTTAGGAGTATGAATTTCTGTAAATTTTTCATTAACTAAATATTTACGCATTCCTTCAACTAAAGCTGATTGACATAATAACATTAAATTATTTTTATCACTTCTTAAATCAAGCCAACGATAGTCAAGTCTAGTATCAATATTTGCAGTTGCATCAAGAGGAAGACTTGCAGCTGAGCTTAATATTTCTACCTTCGTTGGTAAAAATTCTTTTCCCCCTTGTTTAACATATTCACTTTTAACCATTTTACCAACAAAAGATACTACACTACTAGCAATAATGCCTTCTAATTTTGTTACTAAATCTTTATTAGTCTCTTTATCAATTGAAACTTGGATAGTTCCGCTTATATCTTTTAATACAGCAAATACCATATATTTTGTATCTCTTATTTTTTCTAAAAAGCCACTTATCTTTGCTTCTTCGTTTTCTTTTAATTCACTTATCAGTGTTCTTTTCATAAACTCTCCTTCTATAATTTTATAAATTGCCAATTATATATTCAGTTAATTCTGCAATATCCACTTTTTCTTCTTCTTTTGTTCTATTATCTTTAACATTAACTAAACCTTTTTTTAAATCTTCATTATTTAAAATAATTAAATATTTAGCAGATAAGCGATCTGCTTCTTTAAATTGGCCTTTTAAACTTTTATTTAAATTATTAGTTTCAGTAACTATACCGTTTAATCTTAAATTTTGAACAATATCTAAAGCATATAGTTTTTCTTCTTCCGAAACATACATAACATAACACTCTATTTCTTTTTTGACATCTTTATATAAATCTATGTCTTTTAAAACATCAATAATTCGATCAATACCACATGCAAAACCAATACCATAAGATTCAGGTCCATCTAATTCTTTAATTAATTTATTATAACGTCCCCCTCCTCCTAAAACATTAGCTTTAGTTTCTTCATTATCTAAAGATACTATTTCAAAAACAGTATGATCATAGTAATCTAAACCTCTTACAATATTAGGATTTACTTCATAATCAATATCTAAAAATCTTAAATATTTTAAAACTGTCTCAAATCTTTCTTTACTTTCTTTATTTAAATAATCAACTGTTTTAGGAGCATTTTTTATTACTTCACTATCTTTATCTACTTTACAATCTAGTATTCTTAAAGGATTAGTTTTAAATCTTTCTTGACAATCAGGACATACTTTATCTAGGTGTGGTTTTAAATAACTAACTAAAGCTTCTCTATAGTTTTCTCTTGACTCACTATCTCCTAAAGAATTGATATTTATTTGCAAATTTTCAATATGTAGAGCTTCTAAAATACGATATTGTAAACTAATTACTTCAGCATCAATAATTGGATCATTACTACCAAGTACTTCTACTCCAAATTGAGTAAATTCTCTTAATCTCCCCTTTTGTGGTCTTTCATAACGATACATTGTTCCATTATAAAAATATTTTTTTACATCCGGTTCAGCATATAATTTATTTTCAATATAACTTCTAACTACTCCCGCCGTACCTTCTGGTCTTAAAGTAATATGACGTTCTCCTTTATCTTGAAAATCATAAGTTTCTTTTTTTACTATATCAGATGAGGAACCAACGCTTCTATGAAATAATTCACTGGCTTCAAAAATAGGGGTCCTAATATATTCATAATTATAAGCACTCATCATCGTAGCTACTACTGAATTTACATAATCCCATAGTAAAGAGTCATTTCCTGTTACATCAATTGTTCCTTTTGGTTTTGTTATCATTTTTATTCCTTCTTTCTTTAAACAAAAAGACCTAGTTATATAAGGGCGAGATTTTCCGCGGTACCACCTTACTTCTAGGTCTTAAAATTTTATCGCTTACAAAAGCGTTTCTAAGTTTATTTGAAAGTGTCTTCATTTATTATTTACTTACGACTTTTTCACCAACCGTCTTCTCTTTTTGATATAAATAATAAACTACTTGTCTTTCCATAGAAAATTTCTCTAATATGTTTATATTTTATTACTTTTTTGATTTATAGTCAATCACGATTTTATAGTTTTATAGTCTATTTATTTTTACTATCAATAATAATTGTTATGGGACCATCATTTTGAATATTTACACACATATCGGCTCCAAAAACACCAGTGTAAGTAGGTACTAATTTATTTAATTCATCATTAAAAATATTATATAATTTTATTGCTTCATCACCTTTAAGAGCCTTTATATAACTTGGCCTATTTCCTTTTTTTGTATCTGCATATAAAGTAAACTGACTGATAGACAAAATATCACCTTTAACATCTAAGATACTTTTATTCATAACCCCGTTTTCATCATCAAATATTCTTAGATTAACAATTTTTTTGACAATATAATTTATATCATCTAGGGTATCTTGTTCACAAAAACATGATAATATAACTAATCCTTTATCAATTTGATTATATATTTCATCATTAATAACTACATTACTTTTTTTACTTCTTTGGATAACAACTTTCATTTTTTACTCCATTATATCTACATTTTTAAATTGTAAAATTTGACTTTTAAAATGCTCTAACTCGGTTTTATCTTTTACTTTAAATTTAACATTACAAATAGTTCCCTTTTCACTCTCTTGATTATTAATTTCAATGATTTTAATTTTATCTTTAGTAGCTTCTGATATTAAATCCATTAAGAAATTATTATTATTGACAATTAATTGTAAACTTGTATCATAAGTATTCTCACTATCCATGTTCCATTCAACATTTATTAGTTTGTTAGTTTTATCCGTAATATTAGGACAATTTTTCTTATGAACTTTTACTCCTTCGCCTTTAGTTATATAACCTATAATTTCATCACCTTTAACAGGTTGACAACAGCCAGAAATTTGATACATGATATTTGTATTACCATCAACAATGATATCATCTTTAGGACCCGCTAAAGATTTTTTACTAACTTTTTCTATTAATATATCATCTAAATTTTGTTTATCTTCTGTAGTTAAATTAATGATATACCCTGCTGTATAACGTAAAGAGGCAATAGCTAAATATACTTCATCTAGAGAATCTAATTTTAAATCTTTTAAAATTTTATTTAAATTTTCTTCATTTAAAACTTCATTTATAGATAATTTTCTTTTCCTTATTTCTTTTTCTAAAATGTTTTTACCCTTTAAAATATATTCTTCGCGGTCTTTTTTACTAAAAAATGACTTAATTTTTGATTTAGCTTGTGGTGTTTTAACAAAATTTAACCAATCTATATTAGGCATAGCATTACTATTAGTAATAATTTTAACTATATCATTATTTTGTAAATGATAAGAAAGTGGCACTATATTATCATTGACAATTGCTCCCGTTGTAGTATCTCCAACACCACTATGAATCCGATAAGCAAAATCAATCGGAGTAGCATCTTTAGGAAGCTCAATAACATCTCCTTTGGGAGTAAAAACATAAATTAACTCCCCTAATAAGTTATTTTCAATTGACTTAGCAAAATTAACATCACTTTCATCACTATTGGTTTCAATAATATTACGGAACATTTCTAATTTTTGCTCCATAATTGCTTGAACTTTTTTCGTGCCTTTCTCTTTATAAGACCAATGGGATGCAATACCTTTTTCCGCAATTTCATCCATTTCATATGTTCTTACTTGCACTTCATATACTTCCCCATCGGCTCCAAAAATAGTTGTATGTAAACTTTGATACATATTTTCTTTGGGATTAGCTATATAGTCTTTAAATCTTTTGGGTACTGGACGATACTTAGAATGAATAAGCCCTATAACTGTATAACAATCTGTCTCTTTTTCAACAAATATGCGAAGAGCCAGAATATCATATATTTGATCCCAAGTCTTACCATTTGATAACTTATTATAAATACTATAAACGCTTTTTACTCTTCCTTTTATTTCGTGATTAATTCCATTTTCAATTAATAAATGGGAAAGACTATCTTTCATATCAAGAAGATTATCATTTAATTCTAAAGTTGTTTTATTTAATCTTTCTAAAATATCATTATATACATCTGGTTTTAATATCCTTAAACATATATCTTCCAATTCACTTTTAATCGAATTAATTCCTAAACGATGAGCGATTGGAACCAAAACGGCCATTGTTTCGCGAGCTTTAGACTTTTGTTTTTCTTCTTTTATTGCCCAATTAGTTCGCATATTATGAAGCCTATCAGCTAATTTGATGTATAATACGCGAGGATCTTCAGCTAAACCAACTAAAACTTTTCTTAAATAAATCGCTGATAATTCCGTTTCATCCATTAATTCTAATTTATTTATTTTTGATATACTATCCACTATCGTGGCTACTTCACTACCAAACTTTTTTTCTAATATTTCTTTGGTAGCATTTTCCCCATTATTTAATACTTCATGAAGTAAAGCTGCAATTATAGTAGTATCATCAACATTTAAATCAACTAAAATATCGGCAACATGTAAAGGATGAGTAATATATTCATCTTTAGTTAATCGATATTTTCCTTTATGTTCTTCTGCTGCATATTCATATGCTTCTTTTATTTTATCTAAAGAATCTTTATATATATTTTCAATTTTTTTATATAACATTTCAAAACTAATTGCTTTATCTTTCATTTAAATCAATCCTCATTTACTTTTTCTTTTTTATATAAATTTCCAAATTTAAAACATCGGTATTAAGTATATCATTAACCATTTCATAAATTCGTAAATCTTTTTTATTTAACCACTTATTATCTATGCAATAATGCCAAATATCTTGACAGCTAATAAAATTAATTTTTTGCCTTTTTAACTCGGCAACTTTCGTTTCTAAAGCTGGCAAAATTCTTTCATATAAATCTTTTAAAGAGGTAAATTTTTCTTCTTTTAAAGCCATAAATAGAAACAACCTTTCATAAGATTATTATATACTATTTTATTTTTCTTTTAAAGGAGATTTATGAAGAAGACTAATAATATTTTTATAAAATCAACAATTATCTTAATTATTGGGGGTATTATTACCAAAATATTAGGTTTTATTATTCGTATAGTTTATACAAGAATAGTAGGAGCAGAAGTAATTGGCCTTTATTCACTTGTTATGCCTACTTATTCTTTATTAATTACAATTGCTACTTTAGCCTTACCGACCACTATATCTAAGTTAATTGCGGAAAAAAAAGATCAAAATTTAAAAATTATTTCCACTTCTACTATTCTCATTATGGCTATTAATTTTATCGTTGTTTTATTAATGATTTTATCTGCTAAATATATTGCTATTTATCTTTTACATGAAGAAAGATGCTATCTTCTTATTATTGCTATGAGTTTAACATTTCCTATTATTTCCTTATCAAGTATTGTTAAAGGATATTTCTATGGTAAACAAAATATGATTCCCAATGTTGTTTCCAATATTATTGAACAACTTGTTAGAGGGTTACTAATATATTTATTTGTTCCTCTAATTATGGAAAAAAGCGAAATATTAGCAGCAGCCTCTTTATTTTTATTTTCCTTCATTGAAGAATTAATCTCTATATTTATTAATCTTTTATTCTTACCTAAAACCATTAAATTTAAAAATATAAAAATATCTAATATATATCCTTCCAAGCGAACATTAAAAGACATTTTAAGTATTTCCTTACCTACTGTTTCCTCAAGAATTATTGGTAATATTGGTTATTTTTTTGAGCCAATAATATTAACTAATTTTTTATTATATTCTGGTTATACCAATGAATATATTGTTATTCAATATGGAGCATATAATGCTTATGCAATTACTATTCTTACAGTTCCTTCATTTTTTATTACTGCCATATCTTCCAGTTTAATTCCGGAAATTAGTAAACATCTTTTAGATCGTAACCACCAAAGTTTAATAAAAAGATTAAAAGAAGCTCTTTGTTTTGCCCTTATAATTGGTATAACTTACTCTATTATTTTAATGTTTTTTGCTTCCAATATTTTAGAGGCCTTATATAATACTAATTTAGGTTTAAATTATATTAAAATTTTAGCTCCGATTTTCCCTCTTTTTTATATCGAAGCAATTTTAATAAGCTTTTTACAAGCCATTAATAAAGCTCATATTACTATGAAAATAACTATCATTGGTGTTATTGTCAAATTAACGGTTTTAGCAATTACTTCTTTAATGCATATTGGAATGTATTCATTAATTATATCTGAAATCGTTAATATTTTATTAGTAGTTTATTTAAATATTTATAATGTTCATAAATATATTAAAAAATTATAAATATATTATAAATTGTTATAATATATAATGATTCCATGTTAATTATGTATAAAATGCGCATTTGATAAGATTAAACCAAAAAATTGTTTCTTCTGACATTTTATAGTCCTTCTTTTTCTAACTTATAAGTTGTTATATATAAATTTTTATTCGATACATATTCAACTACATATTTATTTTTCTTTTTAACTATTAATATTCCTTCCGTTTTATTATTAGATTTTTCTTTGATATTTTTATCAATATATTCCATATAAAATTCTATTTGTCCTTTATCTTTAGGCATGTATTCTCTTGCTTTTATTTCTACTACTACAAAAGCATTTATTTTATAGTTAAAAAATAATAAATCTATTTTGTATGTTCTATTATCTATTTTTATTTTATATTCATGCCCCAATAAGGCAAACCCTATTCCGAGTTCAAGAAATTTATTTTCTAACATACTAATTAATAATTTATGTAATACTTTTTCTTCTATATCATTTGCATCTTTATTAGTTTTAATAATTATCGGTTCTTTTAACATATCACTTAAAGTTAAAGAATAATTATCAGTATTTATTAATTTAATATTTTCTTTATCTGCATAAGAGAGTCTTTCAAAAGATTTGTTTTTTATTTCGTTACGTAATTCCCTAACTGATAAATTATTTAATATTACTTGATTAATATAATAATTTCGTTCATTTTCGTTTTTAATAGGCAATAAATATCGATAATGAGTCCATGACAAAATTCCGCTCAATGAGCGGAATTTTGGAAAACACAAATAAAATTGACGCATATTAAATAATTGAGTTTTTTTATATGCATTACCAAATTCTTGTGATAATTTCTCACTCCATTTCTTAATTAAATTATCACCATAATTAGCTCTTTCTGCTCCACCTTGAGCATCTACAATAGATTTACCAATATTCCAATAAGTTATCAATGTTTCTCTATTATCTTTAATTTTTCTAACATATTTATTTGCTTCTAATTCCGCTATTAGTTCAACTACATTATTATAATTTTTCTCTTCTATCATTTTTATATTCCTTCTTTTTCTAACTTATAAGTTGTTATATATAAATTTTTATACGATACATATTGACCAACTAAATAGTGAACACAGTGTGTTCACATTCGGGAATGTTAAGTAAAATTGTCTATAATACATAAGATTTCTTTTCTTATAATTTTTAGCATATTCTTGTGATAATTTCACGCTCCATTTCTTAATTAAATTATCACCACATTAACTAATAACTTACCTATTTCCCAATTAGTTTTTAAAGTTTCATAGTTATCTTGATATTTTAACGCGATGATTTATTTCTTTTTCTTCAATTAATTCTAATATTTCATGCATAATATTTTTCTGTCATAAATATTTTCCTCTCAATTATATATGTAGTAACTTTTTTGCCATTTTCCTTTTTTTCAAAAAAATTTTAAAAAAATATATTATTCATAAAATAATATAAAAGAAAAAATAGCCATTAAAAAATGAGCATATGCTCACTATTCTATTTAAACACTATATAATGTATTATATTTTAGTAAAGTAAATCTACATTATAAGATAATTATAAATACCACAATTTTTCATTATTTTTATAAACTTCTTTAATAAATCCACAACCTAAACATTCTTCCCCTAAATATAAAACACAAGCTTGACCAGGAGTTACAGATTTTGCTCTACTAGGATATTTAACCATAATTTCATTATTATCTAAATATTCTAAAGTAACGGGTACATCTTCTCCCCGATATCTAAATTTAGCAGTACAAAATGCAGGATGAGTTGCACTTATAAAGTTGACATTTTCAATTAAACAAGCATCACTATATAAATATTCTTCATCACCAATTGTGACATATAAAATATTTTTCTTAACATCTTTACCACAGACAAAATGTCTTTCGGTATGTCCAGAAATGCCGACATTTTTTCTTTGACCTATTGTATAATTCATAAGACCTGTATGCTCACCAATAACTTCTCCAGTTTTTACATTGATGATTGGGCCTTTATTTTCTTTTAAAAAATTTTTAACAAATTTTTGAAAGTTCCTTTCGCCAATAAAACAAATACCTGTTGAATCTTTTTTATCTGCTACAACTAGATTTTGCTCTTCGGCAATTTTTCTTACCTCACTTTTAAGTAAATGCCCTATTGGAAACATAACATTTTTAAGTTGATCAGGTGTAACATCTGCTAAAAAATAAGTTTGATCTTTATTTAAATCAACAGCCCGTAATAATCTATTTCCTTCAATTCTAGCATAGTGACCTGTGGCAATATAATCTGCTCCTAATTTTAAAGCTTCTTTCTTAAATAAATCAAATTTTATATATTTATTACATAACATATCTGGGTTTGGCGTTCGCCCTTTTTCTAATTCATCTAAGAAATATTTGAAAACATAATCCCAATATTCTTTAATAAAATCAACTCGATATAACGGTATATCTAAAGTTTCACATACTTTTTTTGCATCATTGTAATCTTTCTCTTGAGGACAAATATTATCTTCGTTTTGAAAGTCTTCACCATTAATGGCACTATCCCAATTTCGCATAAAAAGAGCTTTTACATTATATCCTTCTTTTTTTAATAAATATGCCGCAACTGCACTATCTACTCCACCACTCATGCCAACTACAACTGTTTCCATTTTATTCACCTTCTTTACACACATAAATTCATAATATAATTTAATAAGATTTCATCTTTACTAATTAAGCCACTTTTACATTGATAATCTAACTCACTTAAACAGACAATTTCTGCTTTTATTTCGTCTTTATTATATAATCGTAAATTACCTTTAACTTTATCAAGTTGCCAATCAGCTAATTTTAAATTACTTAAAATTTCTTTTCTATTATATTTATTTTCTTCATAAAGTAAAGTACTTAACATTAATTTATACTCCCTATAAATAAGCGCAATTATAACTGTCGGTTCTATTTTTAAAATTTTTGCTTCTTCTAAATATTTTAAGGAATTATCCAAATCTCTAGATATTATACTATCTACTAGACGAAAATTATTTTCAGAAATGGTTTTACTTACTAAATGAATAACATCTTCTTCTTTTATTTCTTGTGGTTTCTCATAATAGATAAATATTTTATTTAATTCATTTACTGCTAAATCAAAATTACCAAGGGAATTATTAATTATATACCATAATACTTTATCTTGACATTTAAATCCATGACTTATAACAATCTTATTTAATTCATTTTTCATATCAGTTTTAGTCATACTTGGACTAATAATAACATTATTTTTTTCATTTAACATATGATAAACTTTTTTTCTAGTATCAGCTTTACCATTTAAAATAAATATTAATTTAGTATTTTTATTTTCAGAATCTAAATATTTACATAACTTTTCACAATCTTCTTTACTTTTTTGAGTTTCATCTTTTTTATTAAGGGAAAAAAACTTGGCATTTCTAACAATAATACATTTCTTATCATCAAACATTGAAAAATAAGACGCTTCTTCTAAAACTTCATCAAGATTGTTTTCTTCCATATTAAAAGTAATAACATTAGCTATGCCATTTTTTAAACTATCTAAAGTTTTATTAATAAAATAAATTGTATCACTAATAATTAAATATGTATTCATATGATTATTATCTCATAAATTATTAATAACAGCAAATTAAAAAAGAGTGTGCACTCTTTTTCTATATATTAACATTATATAATGTATTATATCTTATGATAAACATAGTTATTTGGATAGTTAGATTATCTAAATTAAGGGGCATAAGTTTTTAATTTATATTGATTTTTATAAATTTTTACTCTAATTGTACCATTCAAATCCGTTCTATATAATTTATAATTTTTTAATGTTTTTAAAACTTCTTCTTTTGGATGACCATACCGATTATTTTGACCAACGGAGATAATAGAAATATCGGGCTGAATTTTTTCTATAAAATTTTCTCCCGTGGAAGTGTTACTTCCATGATGACCAATTTTTAAAAAGTTAACTTGGAGATTATAATCGCTAATTAACTTATTTTCTATTTCTTTTGGAGCATCACCCATCATCAAGAAATTATAATTATTAATATTCATATAAGTAATAATACTACTATAATTTTCATCATCACTTAAATAATCATTGATATTTTGAAAATTAAAATATTTACTTTTATAATTCTTGACAACGTTTCCTTCCTTTTCAATAAACGTTTCTAAACTATTTTTCTTATTGTTATTTAATATTATATTTTTTATTTTAAATTTTTCTAAATAATTTAATGCTTCTTTACCATGATCGGCATCACCATGCGTAATAATTAATAAATCAATTTTATTAATACCCAAGCTTTTTAAAAACAAAATGACATTATCAGAAACATGATAATCACTATTTACCGCACCACCTGTATCAATCATAATTACTTCGTTTTTTCTTGGACTTATAAACACACTACTATCGCCCTGACCAACATCTAAAAAATAAACATAATAATTATTATCTAATTTAGGAAGAAAATAGTTAATACTTATTAAAGCTCCCAATAAATATAAAAATTTCTTTCTTTTAAACCTATAATATAATAATAAAATTAAATAATAAAATATAATAAATAGAAATGGCATTTTAGGCACTACTATATTTATTCCTAATTTTATTAATAAATTATTAGTAACTTCTAATAATAAAATAAATATTTTTAAAATAGGAGCTAAAAAAGGAATTAAAAAAGTTAAAATACTTAAAGGAAATATAATTAGGGATATTAAAGGAACATAAAAAATATTTAAGAAGATACTTAATAAATTAATCTCATAATTTAAATTTATGGTAATAGGCATACTTACTATAAATGATAATAAACTTATCTTAAATATTTTTATAACATAATTACCAGTAATAGAAGAAGATTTAAGCATAATTGCAAGTGTAATTAAAAACGAATATTGAAATCCACTATTAAATATCATAAAAGGATTATATATTAATATTATAAAAGCAGTTAAAAATAATATTTTTTGATTATCTAATTTAATATTTAATAAATCTAATATGTTTTTGAGAATATAAAAAATAGTTGCTCGCATAACAGAAGCTGAAAAACCAGTTAAAAACATGAAATAAAATAAAGTAAGCATTATAATTATTGTTTTTCCTTTTAATTTATTTAATAGTTTATTCATTATCAAAATTATTAAACTAATATGCATACCGGATATTGCAAATAAATGCCAAATACCATTACTACGATAAGTATTATATAATTCACTATCTAAATAATTTTTATCTCCTAAGATAAATAAATTAAAATACGGTTTTATTTTAGAATCACTTGCATTAATGCGATTAATAATTTTATTTTTAATTTTATAAAAAATATTTTCTTTACCAATTACTTTAATATTTAAAATACTATAACTTAAATAAATATGATTTCGATATAAGTATTTTTTATAATTAAAAGTATTAGGAATTGTATTATTTTTAAGTTCTTTAATTTTTCCAGTTACGATAACTTTTTTGCCTAATAAATCAGTAAACTTCTCTTTTGTATAAAATGTACAATTTACTTTTTCATTATCTACTTTTAATACAAAAGAAATTTTATCCTCTTGATAATTTATATCAATAATATATCCTTCTAAAACATCACTATTATCTAAATTAGTTTCATATTTAATTAAAATGGTTGTAATAAAAATATATATCGTAATAAATATTAAAAGAAAAAGATAAAAATATTTAGACTGTAATATAACTTTTAATTTTTGCAAATAAAGCATCGCCAATTCCACTTACATTTTTTATTTCTTCAATATTTTTAAAATTACCATTTTTAGTCCGATATTCAATTATACTCTTAGCTTTAGCTTCACCAATACCAGTAATTGTTGTTAATTCATTTATACTGGCAGTATTAATATTTACTAATTTGTCTTTGGTATCATTATTTAAAGCGCCAGTATCTGTATTTGTATTAGTATCTTTTGTGGCTTCTATCTCGCTACTTTTGGCATCTAGACAACTTGATATATCATATGTTGGACATTTACAAGGTTCTTTCACTATTTTAACGCTAGTATTTTTTGATTTGTATTCGCTATTAGTATAAACATAAATTACTAATTCATCATTCACTTTCCTACTTAAATTAATATTTTTAGTATAAGCGTCTTTTTGAAAACCACCAGCTAAAGCGATAATATCATTAATAACATAACCATTAGATACTTTAAAAACACCTGGACTATTTACAGCTCCTTTTACTTCCACATAAATATCGTTTTTTTCTTCTTCCTTAGTATTATTTTCGACATTGGGTTTAAGAGCTAAGCTGTTTTCATCTTTACAAGTATTCATTTCACAAAGATTATTTACAGTATAAAAAATAAGATAGCCAACGCCAACACATAAACACAAATTTAAAACAATATTTAGACAAACTAATGGACCTGTATTATTTTTAATAAAATTTAAAAAATTCATAAAATTTCCTCCTTTCAAAAATATATATTGAGGAATTTTATGAATTTCCTTTTTTTTAATTAAATTTTTTTATTTAGATACCAATTTTTGAACTTCTAATTTATATTTAGTCATTTTATTTTCGTAAGATATTCTTTCACAGACAAAAACCATCGCAACAAAATTAATTGTAGAAGAACCACCATAGCTTAATAAAGGAAGCGGTACTCCTGTTAAAGGTAATATAGCTAACATTCCGCATAAATTAATAATTATATGGAATGTAAAAAACCAAAATGTTCCATAAGCCAAAATAGAGTTCCGAAGATTATATGACTCTTTAGCAATTTTTAAAAGTCGATATAATAAAATAGCATATAATATTAAAACGCCAATTCCGGTAAGTAAACCTAATTCTTCAACTAAAACAGCAAAGATAAAATCGGTATGACTTTCCGGTAAATATAAATATTTTTGTGTACTATTACCAATTCCTGTTCCTAATAAGCCCCCATTATTTATAGCAATAAAGCCATTACAAACTTGATAACCAGTATCTTCTTTATATCTTTGGCATGGATTTTTAAAATTAAAACGTTGCATTTGCGTACTATTTAAAATTTCAGCTCCACTATTTAATAATACAATGCCTCCTATTGCTAAACCGATACCTAAAATCATTATTATTTTAGGGAGATTACTTTTTTTAATCGGAATGCTTATAAAAATACAAAAGGCGATTGCCAAAAGAATGGCGGCACTACCAAAGTCTGGTTGCATTAAAATAAGTAAACCAATTATCGCCGCAAATGAGATGGGAATTAAATATAAATAAATATTATTTACATTTTTTTTAATTAAAGTATTATATGATGTTGCCATAAAAATAATCAAAAATGATTTTGCAAATTCGGATGGTTGAATAGCAAAGCCAGTACCGGGAATATAAAACCAACTTTGGGCATGATTTGTAATCTTACCATAAAATAAAAGTAAAATTAAGACAGCTATAATACCTATCATTGATAATAAAGAAAATGACTTATACCATTTTGTAGGAATGTATAATATAACAAGACCACCTAAAAATGAGATTAGAAAAAATAATAGTTGTCTTATAAAAAAATGAGTTGGTGATAAGTTATATCTCAAGTTAGCGACAGCAAAAGATGAAGAAAAAACCATAATAAGACCAATACTGCATAAGAGTATTGTAACAATTAATAAAGGTTTATCAATTTTAGATAGTATTTTTTTCATAATATCCACTATTACTATAATATCATAAATTATTAAACTAACCAATAAATTATCATTTTTTATTGTCAAAATATGACTATGATTAATAAAATATAATAGATACATAAAGGAGGTATAATAATGTATTATTACGGTAATAATGGTTACTATGGTGGCAACTACGCTAGTACTCCTTGCTGCAATAATGGTGGTGGCTATGCCGGATATACTAGTGGTTATGGTATAGGTGCTGCTATTTGGATTGTATTATTCATATTACTTGTTATAATTATTGGTGCTGGATGGTTTACTGGTAACAATAATAATGGCTATAATAATTAAAGAGAACATTGCTTCTCTTTTTATTTTGGTATACTATTTTCGTTATTTAATCGTTTTAATTTTTTTTGCATTTTCTTGTTTATTTTCTTGATTAAAATATCATTAGCGTTTTTAAGACTTTCTATTAAATATAAACTATCAAAGTTATTTAAATATCTTAAGAAAAAGCTTTCTATATATAAATCGCTAAAATTATTTGTAAATTCTTCAATAAATTTTTGTATGTCGTTCTTCATAAATATTCTCCTTCTAATATTTATATAGAACTTATTTTGACAATTTCCTTTAAAAAAATACAAATTTATTAAAAAAAGCATTAAATAAATGCTTTAAAAAATTATTTTTTTCTACATAAAACTAGGCTATCTTTTCTTATTTTATTTGTAGTACTACTATTCACATTTAAAAATTCATCTTCATTATTGTTATTTGATAATGATTCTAATTTATTCTGATGTTCAACTAAACCTTTAACATCATCAGAAGTTTCACCATCAGTCACAGTTTTATTTTTTTTATTTATTGTAAAGAAATCGTTTAAATTTACTGCATATTTCTTATTATCTAAGTATTTTTTTCTATAGTTATTTAGTTGGCTTATTGCATACTCAGAATCTTCCATATAAGAAGATAACTTATCTACATATTTGCTATTTATTATTGTTTTTAGAATTCTTTTAATAATTTGACTAGCTCTTTCTTTTGAAATATGATATTTTTCCATAACATTTGCTAATTTTATTGAATTTTTAGTACTTTCTCCTAAGAAAAGCATTAACATATCTTTATCTCGAGGTTTTAAATGGCATTTTTCTAACAATGTATGCATTTGTTCAGTTAATTCTTTTTTGGTTACTAATTCTTCGGGAGTATCTTCATCGGTAGCGATAATATCCAAAAATTCATTATTATCGTCTTTGCCTATTAAATAATTTAAACTCAATACACTAAATAAATTTGGAATTGAACTAAATGATTCATTAATTAAATAATTTCCATTTTCTTCGTGTTGTTTTCTTAATTTTCTATCCCTTATATAAACTGATATAGGTAATCTTATTATACGGCTTTGTTCCATTATACCTCGGGAAATCTTTTGTTTTATTCAACATGACGCATATGTAGAAAATCTATACCCCAGCTTATAATCATATTTTTCGGCTGCTCTCATAAGGCCAATATTGCCTTCTTGAATCAAGTCTAAAAATGGCATCTATTAACATAACCTTTGGCAATATTTACTACTAATCTTAAATGACTTTCCACTAATTTCTTTTTGGCTTTTTCATCCCCATTTTCAATTTTTTTAGCTAATTCTATTTCCTCTTCAAATGTCAAAATCGGAAATCTACTAATATCTCTTAAATATAAATCTATTGAATCCATAGATGCTTCAATACTATCATCAACTAGAGTATCACTTTCTTTTTGATCGTCCATATTATTTAAATATTTATATGTATATAATGCTAAGATAAGAAATTTATCTTCAAACACAGTCTCTAAATCAGATTCACTTATTATACTATAGTATTCTTCGAAGATTAATTTCAAAGTTTTATTAAATAATTTATTTATTGTTAAAAGTTCAATCATATTATCTGGATTAACTTCAAAATTATATTTATTTAAAAATTGGCTTATATCTTCTACGGATTTTAGCGCTTCAGAACAATTTTTTATATTACAACATTTTTTCTCTATAAAATTTGATACAATTTTTATACAATTATTGGAATCCGCTAACATTTCTTTTGTAACGATTTCAAGTTTATATTCTATCTTTTTAAAAATAAGATTTGTATTATATTCTTCTAAACAAGATTCTTTTAATTTAATTATTTCATTTAAAATTAAATCTTTAAAATCAGGGTCATCTATTTTTAAAAACGCAAATGAATCTTTTAAATAATTTAAATTTGGTAATATTATTTCATATATTTCTTGAACTGTTAAATTCTTAAAACTTATATCATTTTTTAACTCCATAATAACACCTCTAAATAACTTATCAAAATTTATCTATTATTCTAACATGTTTTGAAATTATCGTAAACATAAATTTTAAATTCATTAAATAAAATTTAAAGTTTATGATATATAATTAACAATAGAAATTATTTTTAAAAAAATAAATAAAAAGACTAAGATACACAATTTATTACCTTAGCCTTAATTATAATTTAATTTATTTTTTATCATTAATACAACTTGTTCATGCCAATTCCAGGCAAATTTAATTAAAAATCAAATATTTATTTAATTATTTTTTCTTTTACAGAAAGCATTGATTTGTCCGAGTTTATATTTAATATTTATTATATTTCTTCTAACATTTTTTCTTTTAGTTTGTCTATATCTGTGAAAAATAAATTTGTACCTCTCTTTTTTAATCCTATCATATTTTTAAATAAACTTTTAATTTCGTTTTGTAAATCTGTTGGAACTCTTAGTGGTACTCCATCAACAGTATGAACATGGTCTATATATTTTTCTAGTGTTGG
>CANQYF010000006.1 GCA_947628075.1 uncultured Bacilli bacterium
CTCTTAAAAACTACCATTTTCTCTTACATTTCACTTTTTTTTAACTTTTCTGAAATTTATCTTTTCATTTGAGCAAAAATTGAAACATACTTAAAGTATGTTTCATATTAATTATTTGGTTTCACAATCATTAAACGGATCGGCGATACATTTAGTACAGGCTCCGAAATTAGTATCTTCATCTTTTTCTATTCCATTAGTTATTTCTAGAAAACCAATAAAAGCCTTTATTATTGTTGGAATTAAAAATACTACAACACCAAATATTATTCTTTTTATTAATTTTTGTCCAGCTTTACTTATTTCTTTATCATCATTAGCAATCATCGCTTTAAAGAAATCTACTGCCCCTAATGCAATAATAATTAATGGTACTACCCATTTTATTATAGCAACAACATAGCCAACTATTTTGGCTGCTTGTCTTATGCCTGGGTTTTCTTCTGCACAAATACTATCATAATTTAATCTTGTTAATTTTTCATCATCACTATCATCAGTAGCTGGAGTTTCAACTGGTTTTAATTTTCTACATCCATTTAATTTAAAACGACTCATGTTTTTATCAGCAGCATTAAACGAAAATTTATCATAACCAGTATTACATGTAAAAGAATCACTACTACAATATTTTATATTATTAATATAATACGTATTTTCTTTTGGACAACTATTAATATCACTATATTCATAATTTGATGATAGACCATTATCAATTGCATTAAGTGCATATAGCCGACAACCATAGCCTTTGTAAACTTCATTATCAGCTTTAAAAGTCAATTCAAATAATTCATACTCTGGATTTTGACAAGAACAATTAGTTGTATATTTTGCTAAATCACTATAGGAAAAACCTTGAAGAGTACTTCCTGCAAATGTTATATTATTCATTTTTGCTTTGTCTAAAGGGCATTCACCAACATCACCATAAAAGTATTTATTATCTAATTCACTAACTGAACTTATTGGAGATTCAACAGTATATTCATAATATTTCGGGAAAAACTTATTTTCGTTATAAACTTTTATTTTTGCTGTGCCGGCTTTTACTGCGTCAATCCAACCACTATTATGTTTATTAACACTAACGGCATCACCTTCTAATATGATTACATGACTTGCTATTTGTTCTCCGTAACCAACATATAAATGTTTTTGTTCATAAACTCTATTACTTTCATCTTTTAATTTTCGACAGCCTAAGCCATAATATCTATAACTCTTATCTCCATCTTTTCCAATAACATTACTTAATTCATAAGCTTCCATAGTATCATCAGAACATTTAAAATTCATTACACTGTAGTTTTCTCTTGTCCAAATACATGCTTTATAACCGCTTACATTCTCTATACCTTCAAAATAGGCAATTCCATTTGATGTTGCACAACTACTGACATCGCCATATATATAATCATCATCTAATGTTGAAGTATAAGTAGTTGCTTTAACCACATTTACATTAATTATAAATAAAAAAGTAAAAAATAATAATCTAAAAACTTTTTTTGATTTCAACTTAATCACCTACTAAGCTATAAAAATTATACCATATCAAATTATTTATATACAATAAAAAAATCACAATACTGTGATTTTTAAATTCTATTCATATGGTTTTATTGTCCCAGAAACATTTGATACCAAATCTATACATTCAGATCCACCGGCATCTGTTACACATGCAATACAATTAAGATAATCGCTATCTTTATCAGTACTAATTAAGCCTAAAATATTAAATATAGCACTAACAATTGTAGGAACAAAGAATATAACTACTGCTGCTATAAATCTTTTTACTAGACTACTTACCGATTTACTAATAGCTTTATCATCACTTGATACTACAGCCTTTCCTAAATCAACCATTCCAAATACAATTAAAAGTAGAGGAATAACAATTTTAAATATTAAAACTACATAACCTAAAATTTGCCAAATGTTTGCTGTCTCTTTGCAAAAATTTGCTGCTATTAACATAAAAATACCTTCTTTCTTTTTCTTTAATTAAATTTTATCTAATATAATTATTGTTGTCAATAAAATCTTATTTTTTTTACCATTTTTTTACTATTATGATTTATTATTACTAGTTGTTTTCCCACAATTACCTACATCAGTTATACAAGTTAAACAAGTATTAAAATCTCCTTTAACATTTACTAATTCTAACATATCAAATATAACAGTTACAATAGTAGGAATAAAGAATATAACTACACCAGCAATAAATCTTTTTACTAGACTACCTGCTGATTTACTAATTGCTTTATCATCATTTGATATTACAGCTTTTGATAAATCAATTATTCCTAAAACAATGATAATTAAAGGAACAAGTACTTTAAGAATCATAACTACATGCCCTATTACATTAAAAACTTGAATTGTTTCAGAGCAAAATCCTGCTGTGCTAGTAGCAGTAGTCTCCTCCCATTGAGGTATAGAATTTATACCATCAGGAAGTGCAGCTTTTAAAAATAACATTCTACATCATCTCTCTTTTCTTAATTAAACAAATATTTCAATATAAAAGTCAAGAGAGTAAAAAAATTTTTTACTCTCTATTTACAATTATTCATTTAGTCTTGAAAAACCTAAAGCAATTAAAAATTCATTAATCTTTTTATTATTATCTAATTTTTCATCTAAACAAGGAATATTAAAGAATACTTTACTACCACTTTCATATTCAAAATCAGATACATCTTTTTCATTTAAAACACTTTTATTTAAGACAATCTTTTTACCTCTTAATTTATCAAATATTTTACGATCATTTCTAATTAATTTATTTAATTTAATAATACCTGGCTCAATTAAATAAACAATTTCTGTACAAATATTTTCAGGTCCATCATTTAAATCTAATAAGATAACATCTTTATCACTATTATTTGCTATTTTAAATGAAGCATTCATAAAATCAGCACTTTCTAAAGATTTATCATTAAAATATTCAAAATCAGTATTATTTATTTCAATTGCTTTTACTTTATAAGAATGTTCTAATTGTTTTTTTAACATATAAATAAGTGTTGTAGCCCCCGCATGTTCAGTAACATTTTTAAATCCAATAATTCTTTGGGGTATTTTAACAGTGGCAGGGCTATCTTCTCCCATCTTAATTGGTGGTTCATTTATATTATTAAAATTTTGATAACTAGCAACATCTTTATAAGAATTAGGATTATTAATTAAAAAAGGAATTGCATCAACACTTCTTGTAAAATTATAAATACCTACTGATACTAATTGTGATAAATAATTTGCAGAATTAACTACTGGTGAATCATCTAATAATAATATTACTTTATCCATTTCAAAATTCATGGATAATTCTCGCATTACATTAATATTTTCATAATTTTTAAGTGCCGTTATATCTATAATCATTTTATTATAGAAAAAATTACTAAATTGGGCTACTAAATCTTGAACAGTGAATACCCCATTAATATTTTTACCAGGTATAACATCAATATTTAATGTACCCAATAAAGCTTGATATTTATTTGCAATTATAACATTCATAATAAATCCCTTCTAAACATTCTTTTGAAATTCAGCATATAATTGGATTGCTTTCGTTTTACCAGTTACACTAAAAGTAAATATATCACCAAAGAATGGCAAATTAAACTTAAAAAACAATCTAATATTATAATAAATTTTATTATTATCACCAATTTTACAATCGCCATTACTACATTCATGACTTATACAATACAAAGTTTTTAATGATAGTTTATTATCATTATAAAAATACCATCCTTGCCCAGACTTAAGGCGCCCATTTTCGCCCACTTTACAACGCCCCGTTGTATTATAACCATTATTTTTTAAATAATTATCTATTAACTGAAAAGCTTCAGGACTACCTTCATATTTTTCTATAATAGATAGAGCTTCATTTTTTAATTTATAAGCTTTATTATAGACAATAGCTACCGCTAAAAAAGCCGAAAATAAAAGTGTAAAAGCTAAAACTATTTTCAGTATAGTTGTGGTTCCTACCGCTTGTCTCATTTAATCACCAACCACAATCTTTGTAGATCCTTTTAAATTTAAATTTAAAGCATTACCAAGTACTGGTAAATCTAATTGATAAAATAACGCTATTTCATAATACATCATAGATGGAAATTCTTTATTTATTGTACTGCCTTTGGTTACATGACTTTTATATGTATCGGCTACATTAATTCCTTTTATACATATAATGGCATCACGTGAACTAGTTACATTACCATCTCTATTATAGCCTGTCCAACCATCATCACATTTACCAGAACTCCTATAACCATTATCTTTTAGATAATTAATAATTTCCGTAATAGTACCATCTGTTAAACCAATTGAATTACCAGAAGTTACTTTGATATCGGCACTCTCAATAATACCAAGAACCTCGTCTTTAACACCAAAGGCTTTTGCGTGATTAATTGTTAAACTCATAATGGCTGTAAATATTATAATTAAAACTATAACAATTTGAAATATTGATATTCCGCCAATTGCCTCTCTCATTTAATCACTCCCTTAACCTTTATAGACACATTTAAAAGTATTTTCTTCTTTATCTTTAAGATGACAATCTACATAATCACAACCAGCTGGATTTTTACATGGCTCACATATGGCTTTGCTACATTGACTATTTTTCTCAAAGTTTCCTCTTATTATTGGCCATAGCGTATAGTAAAAAAAGGCCACTAAGACCCCTATAGCTATTACTACAAACACTGTGGCATTTAATTCTCCTGTCGCCTCTTTCATATGTTATTAATTATTTGTATCTTGGCAAGCTCTCGTAGAACCATCATATGAACATTTTCCCTCACCGGCAGAAGAGGTGGGCCCACATAAAACTTCTTTGTTATTTACTGTTTGTTTATAATATTGCTTTCCACCATTTGAGGCATTACAAGCTGAAGAAAGTGTCATACCTGTTTGGATAACAGGCCAAATTACTAAATAGAAAAAACCTACTAATGCCGCAATTGCAACTATAGTAACTACAGTCATATTTAATTCACCTGTTGCTTCTTTCATTTTATTTAATCTCCTCCTTTTATTATCTATAATTAGTATAACCGATTATTTATATAATAACAAGATTTATTTTTTATTTCTTAATATTTTTTTACAAATTTAAGTAAACATAATATTTTTATTCTTATAAAAAACTCTATTAATAATTAACAGAGTTTTAACATTTACAACCGAGATCATTTATTGCTCGCACCACTCGGAAGCGATTAACATTTATTTATTAATGTAACTTTTCAATGCAATAATAATATATATGAAAATTATTGCATAAAATCATAATTGTATTTAAGAATTTTTAAAGGTGTGGTAACTACTATAAATCCATCATTTGTAATACCGCAAAAACTAATAAAATCATTACTCCTACACCCGTTGAAACTAACATACTCATTGTTTTACCTTCCATCTTATCTAGACGATTTTTATATTTAGTTTCCCGTGCTTTTTGTTGGAGGTTAGAAATTGTTCTTGAAAACATGATTAATTGTTCTTGTTTACGTTCCTGACTACCCAAACTTAAACGATATAAAAGTCTCATCATTCGCATGGAATCACGAACGGGATATTTTTTAGCAAAATTCATATAAGGGTTTATTGAATCATCACCAGAATTTATTTCATTAATCATTTCTTGCAATCCATCTTTAAATATGTCTGGTGCATCTAAAATTGATTTACCAAGGGCAACTGGCACTGTGTAGTGTTGAATAAGAATTTCAATACTTTTAAGATAATGCGGTAACATACTATCTATTTGAAATAGATGTCTTTTATAATAAGATTTAATATTTAAATAATCAATTTTAAATACCACATAACCTAAAGCAAACGCAATTAAAACTTTAATTGCAGTTAAATTAGTAATAAAGAATAATAATACTATTACAATAACAATAACGCCATTTCTAAGTCTTTTGGCAAAAACATCATCGGCATTAACATTATCACCATATTTAGCTCGAACATAAAAGTCCCAATCATCTTCTTTTAATTTTCTAAATATAAAGAAATTATCACTTATTAATTCTTTAATACTGATTTGGCCATTATAAGTTAAAACTACGAAGGTCAAAATAATGATTATAATCATTTCTATTTGCATTATTCCGCCCCCACATCTTCATTATAATATTTTTCCCCTGTTATTAAGAAATAAACATTAATAATGATAATAATATGTAAGATTATTTGAACATACCATATATCAAGTAATTCAATATAGTTATCTTCTCCTAACATAAATTCTACTACTACAACTAAGAAAAATAATACCACCGCAAAAGTTAAAAATCTTTTATGGAAATTTTTTCTATCCATTTGATCTCGATAAACACCTTCAACTAAGGCATCGATATCCATTGACATATTTTCTAAAGATTCACCAGAATCTTTAGCCCCTTCTTTAGTTATTTGTAAGAATAATTGATGCATATTCTTAACCATATAATAAGGATATTTACTATTAAAATATTCAATTGATTCATCTATTGTTCCATTTTGATAAGATAGATCAATCATTTTTTTAATATCACCTAAAACGGGTTCTTCAATAATACCAGAATCTCTTACACCTTCTAAACTTTTAACAAAACTTTGAGTTGTATTAAATTCCATTATAACGTTTGTTGTATAAGTTTGAATTTGTTCAAAGATAAATTCACTATATACTCTTTGACATCTTAAATAAGCAAGATAAGGAATAAATAATATTGCGGCAACACCATAGATAACTGCCCAAATAATACTATAAAAGTAAAAATACGCAATTACAGCAGCAAAGCCACCTAACACAATCACTTGGGTAATATATTGTCTAGTTGTATATTCTTGCCCTAACTCTTTAGCTTTTTCTCTTACTACTTTAAACGAATATGGTGCATATCTATTGTATAAGTCCATAGCTTTTTCCCCTATTTCTTTAATAGGGTTTTTACTTTTTGATTTTCGATATATTAAAACAAAAATGGCTAACGCTAATAAAATTATTAATTCCGGAAAAGTTCTCATTTATGCACCTCTTTTCTTTCTTTTTTATAATGATTCAATTGTTGTTTTATTTTCATTATCTGTATTTTCAACAAATAAATTATCTTTTAAGATAACCCCTTGGCTACCTAGATATTCCTTTAAATATTTAGTTGGATTATTAAAATGTACTGCTCCATCTAAATTCTTTTTATAAATAATATTGGCCCCTGCTTCATTATTTTCATCAACATAAAATTCACAAACTTCCACGATTTCTCTTTGAAATCTACCAAGTTCCGCACTCATATAGCCTTTAACATGAATAGCTATTTGAACATATCTATGGATTGATTTTAAAAATTGATCAATATCTTGGCTTGATTCAAGTAATGAATACATCCGCATTGGCACATTTAACGCTCTATCTGAGTGAATAGTTGATATAATGTTATGTCCAGATGAAATTGAGTTACGAACAGCAGTAACTGCTTCTGCACTACGAACCTCGGAAAGTAAAATCCATCTTGGATTTTGCCGCATACATGCTACTAATACATCAGAATAAGAAGCGATATTATTAGTTTTCATCGCTACAATATCTCGATGAGGAAATATTTTATCTAAGTGCAGTTCCAAAGTATCTTCAATTGTAATAATTTTTTCATTTTCTTTCGTATGGCTAGCTAGATATTTAACAAGCTCAGTTTTACCACTGCCTGTTTCTCCACTAACCATAATATTACAATGTCCTTCAACACAAGTTAAAAGAAAATTTAACAAGTCTTCCGTAACATATTTTTCATTTATTAATTTATCTTTATTTAACCGAATCTTAGCAGGTGTTTTCCGAATAACACATGCTATACCATTGGTGGCCACTGAATCATGAATAAAATTAAGACGTAATTCTGCTGATTCGGCATCTAAAAATGGATGGGCCATATTAAACGTTTTTCCCATAACATTTGAACATTGAAAAGCCAACTTTTCCAGTAAAGCATTATTTATTTCTGGTCTTTCAATTCGATATACACCTTTATCTAATGTTTTAAGATGAATTTGACCACCATTACCATAAGATACATCGGTAATATTATCATCATCAATAAATTCTTTTAGTGGTCCAAAATCAATTTGTGAAAATATAGCATCATTCATTTTTAGTCACCCTCTTTCCTTTTTATTTTTAATTTAATCCCCAACTACTGCAGCATTACGCATTATAAATTGATATAATACTTGACTAGCTACAATTGTATCACCTGGATTAGCTGTATATGAAGCATTTCTTGGTACTGGTATAATTTCAACACCCCCAACACGATCTGATATATTAAGTAAATCATGTAAGTCTTTAGGCACTGAAAATAATAATTGGGCAGAATCTCCAGCATTTGAATCCCAGAATACATCATTACCACTTGAATCTCTAACCGCTAAAACTTCAATACTTTCAATTAATGGTCCATACATTATTTTACCACTATCATCACGAGCTGAAGCATATAAATCAATATAATCTCCTGGTTGAATTGAGTTAGCATAGGTTGTTTGACTAGTAACTGGTAATGAATATAAAGCATAACCATCAGGTATATCTTCTAATATTGAATTAGGTAAGCGATCACATATTTGAGATTGATAGAAAAAACCATTGGCAGGAATACTAGTTCCATAACAAACAAATTTTCCTTCGATACTACCAACGTTTTGAATAATATCACTATCTCTTAAAGTACTTTGAGTAATTTCTTTATAGCCAATATTATCTGAACTTATTACACTACCACTATCAACTCTTTCAATTGCATATGGTATTTTAATAGTTGTTATTGCAGCTTCAACTCTTTGATTATAAAAATACCATAATACTATAACACCAGCTAAAACCGCTAATATTGTCACTGTATTTTTATTACTAATAAATTTTTTTATTGTCGCTACTAAATTTCCCATATTTTATTCCTTTCATTCTTAATATTAATTTGTGCCATATTCTAATATTGCATCTACTCTATTTGTCATATCAAATGTTTCACTAGAATCATTTATAACATAAGTATCAGTACTACTTTTTATTTCAACACTAACTTTAGGTGGTGCTTCGTAAATAGATGTGAAAAATAATTCATATTTTGAAGAGACAGAAGAACTATCAACAAATCTTCTTAAGAAATTTTCAATAAATTTTTCTCTATTTATTTTTAGTTCTCCATATTCTCTATAATAAGCATAATCTATTGCATCTACCATTGAGGCTTCACTTATTTGTTTAAGTGTATAATAATCTTCCGTGTTATTAGAGGTAACATTTCGAATTAAAAGTAAGATTACAATAACAAATACCCCTAATAAAATTAACCAATAACCCCAATAACTTTCTTTCATTAAAATGTTTCCTCCTTTCTATTTCCAAGCTGGTCCAACACCACTATTACCATAATTTTTATATACTATATTAGCATTACCTGGTATATGTAAAGTAGCTATTGTTGACTCTCCCCAATCCCATGGAGTAAAGTAACCTGACTCTTGTGTTAACGTACCTTTTCTCTCATCATCAGTTAAAGGCCTTTTTGTTGAAAATTCTATATCAACTTTAGAATCACCAACTAAGCGATCTATTAATTCACTATAACAGAAAACATTCTTATAAGTTGTTTTACCATCTATATAATCATAACACTTAAGACTATTATTGGCATAGCCACCTTCTGATTTCATTTCATTATTATAATTTCTTATTATTTTCTTAGCATTATTATCAAGTACTATTTTCATTGCAAAATCTTTACCCGTATTAGAAGGATTTTTAGAAACATCATATTCATAAATGGTTTCACCATTTGTTTGAATTTCTTCGATAGTAGCAAAAGCTTTCAATTCAACTGCTGTATTAATTTCTGTAATACTATCTTTTGTATTCCAGTTATCACCTAAAGTACGGTCATTTGGATTAATATCATTTGGAGTAATAGGACGATAATTAATATCCTTATTTAAAATACAACTTTCACATGTAGTTGGACACTTATCATTCTCACAATAAGGTGGATCCTTTATTTCACAAGGTGGCTCACAAGTTGTAGGACAATCAGGACAATCTACAATATATCTACAAATGTATTTGCCATTATTAACAATAGAATCTGGTGTACATTTTGCAGCATCTTTTAATTTATTAATATGAACAACTACACTATCTTTCTCTTTACCACTTTTAATGTCACCCCAAATACGACCAAGTTTACCAGTGTCATAATGTTCACCTAAATCTTTAACACTTAAACTATAATTATAAACACCAGAACTAGTTGCAAATGAAATAGGTAATTTACTTACTAAAGGTGTTACATTAGTATTTTTTAATGCATTTTCTTCAGTATCTATTACTACTGTTCCAGATGGATGTAATGTAAATGCAACAGTTGGAACAGAGAAGTCAGCAGTCGAAGGCATTGTTTCTTTTAATCTTAATGTTTTGGTAATATTAAATGTAATTAACTTACAACTAAAATTGGTTCCATTAGTGCTATTATCAGAACAAACCATTTTTGTAACTTGTTCAGTTGGTATAGTACTTGTATTACTAGCTATTTTAAAGCCGCCACTTGTACAAGTATCATAACTATCATCAACAACATCCTTACTTAAAGACATATTTGAATAATCATAAGAAATTGATGTTTCACAATATTCTATTTTTGGCTTATCATCATGTGAAGAATTAACTACTAAAGCATCCAACCCTTTATTCTTTATATTAGTCATATATTCTTCACTATAATCAAAGGTGATTTGAGGATCAAAATTATAACTCATTGTCCAACTTGTACATGAATTATATGTTGATTCTATCGTGTTCAAATCGTTTATACTCTTTGTTAAATTTTTACTAGCATCTGAAACTTTTTTACTTGTATATACATCTTGAATATTTTTATCATTACTATAATAAGTACATTTTATATTATTACCACTAACTTGACATCCAGAAATTCCAGATTGAAGTTCAAATACTTTAAAATCTTTTAATACCTCTACTTTATCACGAGCATATGGATTATAAGCTGTAAATTCAAAAGTAACATTTTTTCCTGTCTTTTTACTTGCAGCATTATAAAATGACCATAAATTATAATTATTTATAATATCTTGTCTTTTATCTTCAAAATCATTTTCAAATGAATCTCTATCTAATTTAGAAGTATAACAAGTTTTAGAGCCATCAACATGAGCTGATAATGAAAAATATCTTCCTTTATCTGTACTTTGTACACCTGGCAATTTTACATAATAATCTTCCTTACACCAAACTTGGCAATATTTATTGTCTTTAAATAGTTTAGTAGCTTCATATGAATTACCAACAGCATCTTCATAATTAATAATACAATTAGTTACATCTGATTTAGTTGGCATTTCACAAACACTACTACTTTCTTTTTTCATACCTTCTTGAATCTTAACGGAATCATTTAATGTATCTGTACAAGTAGCATTTCCAACTAATGTTGTACATTTATTGCCATCAACATTATTTTTACAAATTCTAATGTATTGTTCTTTATTTACTTTTGTATGTGAAATACCACTATCATCGGTAAATGTATAGGTACCATCTGATTCAAGATAAGGGTTTTCACAATCATAAGTTGGATTTTGTGGCTTACAATCTCTTACTATATAAGAGTATGTTTTATTATATTTAAATTCACCCCTATAGTTTATATAATTATAAAGTTTGCCTTCAGGATACTTTGATATTTTTCCTGTTTCTAAATCATCACAAGTTAATGCATTATCACACTCCATATACCATGTGTCTTTATCCACAATTTCTCCAGTATAACCATATCCATATTGATTAGGATTACTATCTCCATTAGTAACTATACACTTTACTGGACAGTACATATCTGGAATGTCACAATTAACTTGAAGATTAGTTTCTTTATCTAATATATTGTCGGCATTACTATTTCTGCAAGCAATTTCATGTTCTAAACAACATTTTTTTTCTACATAAGTTTCACATGAACTTTCAATACCTGAATTACAACCGAGATATAAATTAAAACATGATGTTTGCTCTAAGCATAAATCAACAGATCCTTTTATTTCCTTTTTTATAATATTTGCATTATTTCCACTAGAGGAATTCCCGCCAGGAACATAAAAGTCATTATTATATAAAACATAAAAATTTTGGCAGTTTCCATTTTGACACTTAGGGGCATTAGATCTAAATACATATGCCTCTGAGTTTTCGACATTGCCTGTATATTCAATATCAAATTTATAATTTATTTTATCTTCACAAACTTTTGGTGATACTCCTGTAAAATGCACCGATAATGTTACTTTTCCTTTTCCATTTTTAATAAATTTTTTGAAATCTATCTTATTACCTTTAATTTCTTCATTATTTGCATAAATAGTATAACTTGCATTAAGCTTTTTACAATTATCACAAGAAAATGTAGCAGTAGCTATAGACTTATCGTCAGTAAAGCCATTAAGATTGAAATCGTACGATACATTAACTTGTTTTGTGTTCTCACTAGCAGAGATGTTATTTATAATTATTACAGGCTCATCATTCCAAGTAAGCCTCTCTTCACTTGACTCAATGTACTCTAAAGCAGCTTTTAATCCCTTTAAAAGTAAATCGCCAGCTGTTCCATTATTTCCAGAAGCCCCTGTACCAACTAAACCAGAAGAATAAGCAGCTTCGGAATTTTTGCCATACCATAAGTCGGCAATTTTCGCCCCCTCTTTTACGTATTCTCTAGACCAAAACCACGCATTTGTAGAAAGATTCAAGTTGTCTCCGTAACTTTTTATATATACCCTTATGTCATCAGCACAAGGTCGTGCAGTTCCACATGCTCTTAATGGCCCTCCACTTAATTTCTTATTTATCTCTTGTATTACAGAACTTATGTCATAGTATTTTATAAATCTATTAACATAATAGGCGTGTGCATAATAAAAATCCTCCGTATTATTACCATTGGTATCTTGGTTTTTCCATATCATTTCGTAGACTCTAAGGGCTAAATTTGTTTTAACATAGTCAAGATCATTATCACCTTTATAGTTTTTATTTTGAACGCCATACCCATCATTCAATATTGCTAATATTCCGGCATCATATGCTCTTTTTTCTAAACTATCAATATTTGGATCTAATAATTTTTCTTTACAGTAAAAAGCAACGCCGGGTATTAACTCACTAATTCCATCATCGTTTATCTCATTTGCTCCTGTAGGCAAACCAGGATTCCGGCAATATGCTGTATATTTTTTTTCGCTTAAATCTTTTAAAATATATTGAGCATAACTTATCGGCCCCACAAAAACTTCTTGATACGAGTCAGAATCAGGAAGAACAAAATTACCATCGTCATCATAAAAAGCAGTTCCTGAATAGGCATAAACGCCTGTGCCGACTGAAGGATTAAAACCATAAGAAGGATATAAGAACGTGTTACCGCTATCTTTTGATATACTACCATTACATACTAAAGCTTTAGTACTACTAATTCCTATAAATAATATTAATAAAGTAAATAGTAATTTATTTAACTTTTTCATAATCCTAAATCCCTCTGTTTCTTTTTATTTTTTATAATAATTGTTGTTGCTGTTATTCCCCCAATTGCAACAACTCCACCAACAATTATCCATTTATATTGTTTTATAAAATCTAACATTTTAGATTCTTTCTTTTCTTCAGTTGGTGTTTTTCCTTCTTCATTTATCTTTCCTGAAGTATAATTTTGAATTTGAGTTAAAAATTCATCTTCGTCTATTTCATCAAACGTAACAAATCTTTGACATAAATAAAAATCCTTATATTCTTCACAAATTGCTCTATTTGAAAATTCATTAAATCTTGGTGTTGTCTTGTAAAAAGTTTTATATGATTCATTTGGACATCCAGTCTGATCTGATGAATAAACATCTAATGTAAAATTTACTACTTTATCTAAGTTATACCATTCATATGTTATAATGCCATCTTTAGCATCACTAGATTTAAAAGTAATCTTACCATTATCATAATCATTTTTTAAAACTGCATATAATTCGTCAGTAACATTTAGAATTGTTATTTTCATAACTGTGTATCTTAATGGAAACTGTTCTGAATTATCTACCCTTTCTTCTAATTCATACTCAAATTTAACATTTGATGCTTTCTGAGTTAATTCCATCTGTTCTTGATAATCACACATAGAGGCTGCTTTTACATTTATTCCAAAAGAAAATAACGCTACTAAAAAGATTAATATTTTCTTCATTGATTAGACACCTACTCTCTATTTAAAATTTTAACATAATGTCTACTCATTATCAAGTATTATTCTGTGAAATAAACTCATTAATTGATTAGTTTTTTAAGTTATGCTATTATTTAGTTGGGTGTATAAAATCATGAATAAATTAAATAATTTTTTTAATCATTTAACAAATATAAGTATTTCCTTAATTAAACAATTTTTAATTATTTTTCTTTATATAATAATGAATATATTTTTAAGCTTAGTATTTTTTAAAGATATTAAGAATAGTAATTTGTGTAATATCCTAATAAGCTTGATTGTATTTATCGTATTTTTACTAATCTTTAGAAAATCTATTTTTCCTAAGGTTAATGATTTTAAAGAAAACGGTAAAAAATATATAAAAGATAATTTAAAATATTATATTATTGGTTTATTTATAATGGTAATTAGTAATACAATAATAAATATATTTATAAGTCCTGCTGCTAATGAAGTAAATGCTGAAAACATTTTAATAAAATTACCAATTTATTCAATTTTAAATATGTTAATTTTTGCTCCAATTGTAGAAGAATTAATGACTAGAGGAGTTTTAAAAGATACTTTTAAACATTTAACTACTTATGCTATTATTTCCGGTTTAATATTTGGTTTTTTACATGTTATGTTTAGTATTGGTGATAATATATTAGAATTATTTTATATTATACCTTATGGTATTTTAGGTAGTATGTTTGCTATTATGTATTATAAAACTGATAATATTTGGACTAATATTTTTTATCATTTCTTACATAATTTTTTATGTATATTAATTGTTTTTATTAGTATGCTTTTAGGTGCTTAAATGAAAAAAATATTGTTTATAATATTAAGTTTTATCATACTTATATTTTTATATGGTAGATATATTGAAGTTAATAACTTTAAAATAAAAGAATATACCATAAATAATGAAGATATTCCTAAAAGTTTTGAAAATTTAAAAATTGTTCATTTTTCTGATATTTTATATAATAATCAGTATCAAAAAAAATTCTCTAAACTAGTAGATAATATTAATAATTTAAAACCAGATGTTATTATTTTTAGTGGAGATTTATTTAAAAAAGGTGAAAAATACACAGAAGATGATTATAATACATTAAAAGAATCTTTAGCTAAAATGGATGCTAATCTTTATAAATTAGCTATAATTGGGGATAATGATCAAGAATATTTAGATAAATATCAAGAAATACTTTCGCAAAGTGATTTTAAACTTTTAGATAATGAAAATATGTTATTCTTTTATAAAGATAAAATCCCCATTAATATTATTGGGCTTACTAATTTAGAGAATATAAAGGATTTATTAGAGACTTCTGTTCCTTATAGTTATTCTTTAGCTATTATTCATGAACCTGATAATAGTCAAAGTTTAAGTAATTATAATATTAACACTATTATAAGTGGCCATTCTCTTGGTGGTATTATAAAAATACCTTATGTTGGTGGTATATTTAAAAATGAAGGAGCTAATAAATATATAAATGATTATTATAAAATAAATAATAGTGAATTATTTATTTCTAATGGGCTTGGTTATTACAAATTTAATTTTCGCTTATTTAATACCCCTTCTATTAATGTTTATAAATTTAAAGCACAAAAGTAAGTTAAAATTTTATGGTTTTAAAGCTGTAATTGGTAATATATAAATTCTTATATTATTTAATTTAATATACCATATTTTTATTAATTTTCAATTGTCATTCGACACTTTTTAAGGCTTTTACTCGACACTTTTTAAGGTTTTTACTCGACACTTTTTAAGATTTTAATTTTTTAAAGATCAAAATAGGCTATATAAACTACTCTTGCTTTTTAGGACTTTCCTATATTATTTTAATTGTCAAAATTTTTAATGAATTTATTAAAGAAGTATGTTAGAATAATTAAAGAAGGCGGTATTTAATATGGATCCAGAAGAAAATAAGTTAGATTCTTTAGAAGAATCCGAAATGCCTCAATATGAAGATAGCGAGGAAGAAATATTAAATAATGAAGAAATGTTAGATACTACTAACAATGGTAGGTATTATGCCGAAAGAAATAAACCTAAAGAAAACCATACTAATACTAAAAAAGCAAAAGAAGACCACACTAATACCAAAAAAGTAATTGACAAAGGAGCGGAAATGGCTCTTAACCATTATATTCCAGGAGTGGGTGGTAAGATATACAACGCAGCTAAAAAAATGCCGGTTGTAGGAAAATCAATAGATAGAAAACAAGAAAAACTTGCAAAAATGGCTGATAAGAATCCCATGGTGAGAAATACCACAAATTTGTTAAATGGTAACAAAAAGGACGAATCTGAAAATAAACCAAGTGATAACAAAGATGCAAGTGATTTATCAAAAAAACCAGCTGCAACGCCAAAGCCAGAAGATACATCTTCTAAACAAAATAATGAAAATAATAAAGATAATAAATCGGAAAATAAAGAAAATAAAAGTCTTAATCCAAAAGATAAGTTAAAAAGCGGTGCTGCTAATAAAGCTCAAAATTTAATGGGCTCAGATGTCAATAATTTAATGGCAAAGTTTAAAAAATTAAAAATGGTTATTACCATTTTATCTAATCCAGTTGTTTTATCAATAATTGGAATAGTTGCTCTACTTTTATTACTGATTGCTATGTTTACTGGTGGCAGTGGTGGCTCTAGCGGGGGTGGTGGACTTAATGCTTACGCTTATTATGATCCTGAATGTAATATAAATTCTACTTCTGTTAGCTTAAATATTTGTTCTACTGATGAAACTAAAACTTTAACATTAAAAGATTATGTTATTGGAGCTACTTATAATGAAATTAAAGATAATGATTATTCAGCTGGTGCTATTAAAGCTTTAATGATTATTTTAAAAACTAACGCCTTAGCTAAAGGTGGCTATAATAATTCAAATAAGTCTGTATCTATTGATGATTGTGATACGGCCTATACTAATACTTCTTCTGTTGATGATGAAACATTAACAAATATAAAAGATTATTATAATGAGATTGAAAATTATCTTTATTTACCTGATTCTTATACGGGTACTATTACAAGTTTAGGTAGCGAAAGTGTTTTAGAAATTAATGATAATATTAAAGAAAAACTAAAAAATACTAATTCTAGTGATTTTGAATATATCTTGAAAGAACTATATCCTTCTCAAGAAGGAAGCACTACTACTCCACCAAATAATAAGCCAATAATATTCATTGGTGATTCTAGAACGGTCGGACTACAAGATTCAGTTGGAGAAAACACATTGAATAAAGATAATGTTTCAATTGTTGCCTCTGGTGGTGAGGGAATTGGCTGGTTAAATAATACAGGTATTAATGAAGTTAATACTATTATTAATAATAATGGCAATACATCTTATAATATTTTCAGTTGGTTAGGTGTAAACGGATTACAATTTCCTAGTTATGCTAGCACTTATGAAAATCTGGCTACAACGACATGGAAAAATCATACTATCTATATTATAAATATAGGGCCAGTATATGATGCAGACACAATATATGTTAAACAAAATCAAATTGATGACTTCAATGAAAAAATGGAAAACTTTATTAAACAAAAAAATTTGAGTAATTTAAAGTATATTAAAATTGATTATTCCAACTTGAATTTGCAATATGATGCCGAGGGACTCCATTATAATAGTCAAAATTATAAAGATATTTATAATAAGATAATGACTGCTTTCCGAAATAATTCCAGTGTTAGCAATACTAAAGCTTTATATAATCTCGGTGATAATTGCACTATTTATGAATTAGATGAAAACAATACAGCTTGGTGGTGGCCAATTGGAAGTGCAGAGCCTACTGATGAAGATAAAAATATTTATGGTGGTACTCCAGTTAGAATTGGTAATAACTCAGCTTATGGTACTAGAGAAATAAATGGTAAAATTGAAACCCATAATGGTGAAGATATCCAAGGTAATAGATATGATCCGGTAATTGCCACTAGAAGTGGTACTGTTCTTGAAGCAAGAGATGGCTATGGCGACGGCAGTATTAATGAAAAAGGTTATGGTAATTATATTTTAATTGATCATGGCGATGGAACGAAAAGTAAATATGCCCATTTGCAAAAGGATACTTTAACTGTTAAAGTTGGGGATCATGTATTACAAGGGCAAAAAATTGCAGAAGTTGGTACTAGTGGTAGATCCACTGGACCACATTTACACTTTGAAATTATAATTAATGGTGGTTATGTTAATCCAATGTATTATATTTCTAAGGAAAATCCAAGGCCAATAGCATCAAGCATTTCTACCAATGATAGTGATGATTCTATAACAAAAGTATGTAAAATTTTAAAAAATGATTCTGGTCTTTCCGACGAAGCAATAGCAGCTATAATGGGAAATTTAGCAAGAGAAACAGGAATTAATCCTAATATGTCCGGTAATGATGTCATTGCAGGTAGTACAGGATATGGCATGGCCGCTTGGCTTGATTTAAAAGTATGCTCAGATTATAGCGATGTATGTAGTGCTGCTGAAAGCGGAAGCTGTAATGGTAGTAAAATGAAATGCTTTTGCAAAAATAAAAACTTAGATTGGAATACCGCCGAATGTCAAACAGCATATTTAATAAATCAAATAGATACAACTTATGTTAATAATAGATTATATTATAAAGAAATATTATTAAACAGCTTTGCAGATTATAACTCACTTTCAATGTATGATAATAATATAATAAATGCAATGACCAACAAATTTTGTTTTAGATATGAAGTTGCCGGTGATTGTTATAAAAATGGTGAAGAAATAATTTATAACCCACAAAGAGCATGCTTTGCAAATTATTATTATTCTTTTATTAAAAATGATTGTAGCTGGAATGGTATAGAAGATAAAGAAAAAGATAAATGTTCATATTAAAATAAAGGAGAATATATATGAATAAAAATAAACAATTTTATATAATTATATTTGTTGTAATAATTCTGATTATTACTTCTCTACTTGCTTTATGGTTAAGTAATTCTATTGATGATGATGAAAAAAACAATCCTAATAATGGTGGCACTACAGCACCATCAATTACCCAAGAAATTACAAGATTAGATAATTATGACACCTTTTTTTCCATTCAAGATGCTATTAACAATTTTTATTCCTCTATTTATAATAATAAGGAAAAAGCTTTAGAAATATTAGATAAAGATTATATTTTTGAAAATGGTGTAAACATTAATAATCTTGAAAGTTACTTCCCTCGTACTTATGAAGTTGTCAATTTTATTGCAGAAGAAATATATTATAATCAAGCAAGTGAAGTAATATATTATTTTGTTAAAGGATATACAACTGATACTACAATGGATGAACCAATTATATATAAAGATAATATTTACTATTTATTAATTAGAAAAAATAATAAATATATTATTAAACCATTAAATAATATAAATGATTTAGAAAGTTATGCTAAAGAGTATAATAAAGTTGATATTAACATTAATAATAATGAAACATTTAGTAATAAAACTACTAGTGAAACAAATAAATTAATTAGTTATATTGCTAATTATAAAAATCTTGTATTATATGATACAAATAAAGCTTATGAGATGTTAGCAGATGATATGAAAAATATATATCCTAATGAAAACTCATTAAGAAATGATCGAATAAATATAGCTAATAAATTATTTACAGCTTTCTACTCTACTGGTAATATTGAATATGAAGACTACATAGTTTATAAAATACAAGATAATTCATATCATACTATTACTATTACCGAATATTATCCAAATGATTATAAAATTAGTTTTAATTATTAGAAATCTTAACATAATAACAAGGAAACAATATAGTAGTTTCCTTGTTTTGTATATATTTTAATATTTATTGTTCCTTTCATAAGGATTTTTGAAATATTTTCCTAAAAAAAGGAACATTTTATTTTTACTATTTTATGATTTTTCAGACGCATCTGAAAAATTCAGCAATTATGTTAGAAAAAACAAATGAAAAAAATGATTCAAGAAATTAAAAGATATTATTTTGAGTAGCAGAAAAAAAGTGGCTTATGAAGTAAATAATACTATGTTATATGCATATTGGAATGTTGGAAAAATTATTGTTGAAAATGAACAAAATGGCAATATTAAAGCAGAATATGGGAAACAAATTATGAAAGACTCTCTAAGAAATTAAGAAAAGGTTTTATGTTTGTAGGTTTGAGGAACCTACAAGCTATTATTTTTGTGATAAAGGCAAGTATGATATTTCATTAAAAAAACTTATGAAAAAGATATTGACTTTTTTAACAAAAGGTATAAAATATAACAAAAAGCAAAAAAATATATTAAAATATGGTATCATTTGAATATTTTTATGCTATAATATAACTGAAAGGATGATAATTATGATAAGATACGTTAAGTTAACTAATTATAAATCGCTTGTTAATTTAAATGTTAATTTTATGAAGACTAAAACTAAACCTAAGAATCTAGTTCTAATTTATGGTGAAAATGGAATAGGAAAATCAAATTTTGCTAATTCATTTTATACTTTAAACGAAACAATGAGGACTATGTCATCTATTGAAATGTTTAAAAAAATAATAGAAAAGGCAGAAGATAATAAATTTATCGAGCACAAACATTTCATTGAAACACATTTTAAAGAAAGATTTAAAGATATTAAGATGATTATAAATGATTGTAAGACTATTGACTCTACTGATAATATGATAATGGAATATGGATTTGTATTCAATAAAAAAAATGGTGTTTATCATATTGAAATGAATGATAATGAAATTGTTTCAGAGAAACTAGAGTATGTTATTAACAAAAATCAAACTTATTTTTTTGATATAAACAAAACTAATGTTAAAATAAATAATAATATTTTTACTGATAAAAACTATTATAATGAGTTTCTTGAATTGATTGATAAATATTGGGGAAAACACTCTTTTCTTTCAATTTTGTCCTATGAAATTGAAGATAAAAAAAGAGAATATATGAGTAAAAATATATCAGAAAATCTTTATAATGTAGTTCTTTATTTGAAAATGATGTGTACAAAAATTAAAGGTGGAAATCATAGTGAATTTGGTATAATTGGAACACAACATAATTTTATGGACGATTTAGAAGAAGGTAAAATTCCTATAAAATATGAAAAAGAACTTGCTAAAAATGAATATTTGCTTAATGAAATTTTTACTAATTTGTACTCAGATATAAAAAATGTATATTATAAAAAAACAGTTGAAGATAATTATATAAAATATAAACTTTTTAGTAAAAAAATGATATATGGAAAAATAATGGATGTGGATTTTTCACTTGAATCAACAGGTACTCAAAACATTCTAGTACTAGTTCCTTATTTAATATCTGCTTGTGAAGGTCAAACAGTTATTATAGATGAACTGGATACTGGAATACATGATTTGCTTGTAAAAAATTTGTTGGAATGTATTTCTAGATATGTTAAAGGACAACTAATTATTACAACACATAATACAATGCTTATCGATTCATCAATTCCACATGAAAATATTTATATATTTAATGCTAATAGTAAAGCCGAAAAAGAACTAATTGCAATAACTGATTTTGATGGCAGAATTCATAAAAATAATAGTCCTAGAAAAAAATATCTTAATGGAATATATGGGGGAATACCTATGTTTACAGATATAGATTTTGAAGAATTAATTGAAAATTTAAAATAAAGGATATCTAATTAATGAAACAGTTAAATTATACCAAAGCAGTTGTAATTGTTCATGGAAAATCAGAAAAGCAAATATGTCAATATATAAAAAATAAACTAAGACTAAAAATGGAAATTTATAGTGATAAAAATGGTGAGAAAGCTATACAGATTACTAGTTTGAAAAATATACTCAATAATAAAATTTTTAAATCATATAGAAATTTTATCAAAATTTATGAAGATGTAGAATTAAGTAGAGATGGTAAGTCTATAAATAATAACTTTAAAATATTCATAATTATGGATACAGATGATTGTAGCGCGGTACAAAAACGAAATTTTATTAACAAAGAAATGTTTAAATGGCATTGGGCTTATAATTATATTGTTCCTATCTATAATATTCCAGAACTTGAATCAGTACTTGAAAAAGCGAATATTCCATTTAAAAAAACTGGTGATAAAAGAAAAAAAGAATATATTAAATTATTTCCAACTGATCCAAAATATGAAAAAACTGATGAAATTCAAATTCAAGAACTACTTAATACATTAAAAAAACAGGAAAATACAAATTTATATGAATTTTTAGATTTTTGTTTAAAATCTTCTGATTAAATATATTATGTCATTTACCAAAACTTCCACAATCGATTGATTAATGTGGAAATGCTGTTGATTATATAAAATGTTATGTTCATAATTGATGTTAGTAAAAATAAATACTGACACACCTTTTTTATGATAAAGCAGTTTTAATATACGTTATATTGATCGAATTAAGACTCAAGATAATTTAAAAGATAAAAATGTTAAATTATTATCAGATTTAAATATGAATGTTATGGTAAAAAACATAAAATATCAAAAAAAGTTAAAAATAAATACAGGGAAGCACATTGTTGTTTCCTTGTTTTGTCTATAATATAGTGATAAAATAATGATAATTAATGAAAGGAGCATCAATATGTTTGAATTAGTATCAAAATATAAACCTAGTGGAGATCAACCAGAAGCTATTAAAGAATTAGTGGAAGGATTAAATAATAATAAAAAACATCAAGTATTGCTGGGTGCAACTGGTACAGGTAAAACCTTTACCATTGCTAATGTTATTAAGGAAGTTAATCGCCCTACTTTAGTTTTAGCTCATAACAAAACATTAGCAGGCCAACTTTATAGTGAGTTTAAAGAATTATTTCCTAATAATCATGTTGAATATTTTGTATCTTATTATGATTATTATCAACCAGAAGCATATGTGCCATCAAGTGACACTTATATTGAAAAAGATGCCTCCATAAATGATGAAATTGATGAACTTAGACATAGTGCTACTAGTGCCCTAATTAATTACCGTGATGTTATTGTTGTTGCATCTGTTTCTTGTATATATGGTATTGGAGAAAAAGAAGAATATGAAAAAAATATGCTAGTTTTAAGCATTGGGGATGAAATAAATAGAAATAAAATTATTGATAAGTTAGTAGATATGACTTATGAAAGAAGTGATTTAGATTTCCATCGGGGAACTTTTAGAGTAAGAGGAGCCTCAATAGATATTATTCCTGTTAATGAAAAAGAAAGTGGAATTAGAATTGATTTAGATGATGATGTAGTTGAAGCTTTAACTGTTTTTGATCCTTTAACTGGGGTTATAAAAGAATCTAAAAAAACAATTGCTATCTCTCCTGCTTCACACTTTGTAACTAGTCCAGAAAAATTGGAAGAAGCCATTAAAAGAATTGAAGCAGAATGCCAAGATAGAGTTAAATATTTCCATGATAACAATAAATTTATTGAAGAACAAAGAATTAAAGAAAGAGTTAATTATGATGTGGAAATGCTTAAAGAAACTGGATATTGTAATGGTGTTGAAAATTATTCACGTCATTTAGCTTTAAGAGGTGAAGGGGTTACTCCAACTTGTTTAATAGATTTCATGCCAGATGATTTTTTATTAGTTGTAGATGAATCTCATGTTACTTTACCTCAAGTAAGAGGTATGTATAATGGAGACAGAATGCGAAAACAAACTTTAGTTGATTATGGTTTTAGACTTCCGAGTGCTCTTGATAATAGGCCCCTTAAGTTTAATGAATTTGAAAATAAAATAAAAAATGTTATTTATGTTTCCGCTACTCCTGGTGATTATGAACTAGAAAAAGCTGGTAATAAAGTAGTTGAACAAATTATAAGACCAACTGGTCTTTTAGATCCAATTATTGAAGTAAGAAAAACTGAAGGACAAATTGATGATATAATCGGGGAAATTAATAAACGAATTCAATTAAATGAAAGAGTATTAATTACTACTCTTACGATTCGGATGAGTGAAGAATTAACCAATTATTTAAAAGAAATGAATATTAAAGTAGCTTATCTTCATAATGAAATTAAAACTTTAGAAAGACTTAAGATAATTCATGATTTAAGATGTGGTATTTATGATGTAGTGGTAGGAATTAATCTTTTAAGAGAAGGTATAGATATTCCTGAAGTCAGTTTAATTTGTATTTTAGATGCGGATAAACAAGGATTCTTAAGAAGTGATAGATCTTTAATTCAAACTATAGGTAGATGCGCAAGAAACGAACATGGTAAAGTTATTATGTATGCTGATATAATAAGTGAAGCGATGAAAACAGCGATTGATGAAACTAAAAGAAGAAGAGAGATTCAAGAAGCTTATAACGAAAAACATGGTATTATTCCTAAAACAATAAGTAAAGAAATTAAAGAAGTTATTTCTAATCAAATTGTAAATAAAGATAAAAAACAAAAATTAAGTAAAAAAGAAGCAATTAGTATGATTGAAAAAGTTGAAGAAGAAATGAAAGAAGCTGCTCGTAATCTTGATTTTGAAAGAGCTATGGAACTAAGAGATATCTTATTTGAATTAAAAGGAGAAACTAAACTATGAAAGCATTAATTACTGGTGCCTCTTCCGGGATTGGTAGAGATATGGCTAGATATTTGGCCAGTAAAAATATTGATTTAATTTTAGTTGCTAGAAGAAAAGATCGATTAGAAGATTTAAAAAAAGAATTAAAAGTAGATGTTAAAGCCATTAATCTTGATTTAGCTAAAGAAAATAATGTTTATAAATTATATGAAAACGTTAAAAATGAAGATATTGATATTTTAATTAATAATGCTGGTTTTGGTTTATTTGGTGATTTTAATGAAACAGATTTAGATACTGAACTAGAAATGATTGATATTAATATTAAAGCTCCCCATATTTTAACTAAATTATTTTTAAAAGATTTTATTAAAAAAGATAAAGGTTATATTTTAAATGTTGCCTCTAGTGCCGGTTTTATGGCCGGTCCTCATTTAAATACTTATTATGCCACCAAAAATTATTTATTAAAATTAACAATGGCTATAAATGAAGAATTAAGAGTTAAAAAAAGTAATGTTAAAATATGTGCTTTATGTCCTGGACCAGTTAATACTGAATTTAATAAAATTGCCCATGGTAAATTTAGTGTTAAAGGTGTATCAAGTGAATATGTAGCCAAATATAGTATTGATAACATGTTTAAAGGAAAAATGATTATTATTCCCACCCTTAAAATGAAATTAGCTATCTTTGGACTAAGATTTATTCCATATAGATTACAACTAATAATTGCCTATCATATTCAAAAAAGAAAAAACAAATCTTAAATTTAAACTTAAGATTTGTTTTCTTTTTTCGTTTCCTCTTAATGGTGGGAATCACCGCTTTTTTGGGTTCCTCTTAAACTGGTGGGAATCACCGCTTTTTTCGTTTCCTCTTAAAAAGGTGGGAATCACCGCTTTTTTAATACATTTATAATGTACTATTAAATTTCCTAATTGTCAATTGTTTCTTAAAATTCTAGTTGTATTAATAATAGTAAGTAAAGTAACACCTGTATCAGCAAAAACAGCTAGCCACATTGAGGCAAGACCAAGACCACTTAATA
>CANQYF010000007.1 GCA_947628075.1 uncultured Bacilli bacterium
AATATAAAATAAATTTTGTTCAAGTTTCATGACTATGTGTGCCTTGAACAAAGTGAAAGGAATGTGTGGTTAGTATGAAAGGAGCAAGAAATATGGATTTAGAAAAAATAGGAAAATTTATTGCTGAATCAAGAAAAGCCAAAAATATTACTCAACAAGAATTAGCTGAAAAATTAGGCGTGTCAGATCGCACAATTGGTAATTGGGAAAATGGTAGAAATATGCCCGATTTATCATTATTTAAACCATTATGTAATGAACTAGGTATCACTCTAAATGATTTAATGAGTGGAGAAAAGGTTAAAGAAAAAGAATATCAAGAAAAGTTTGAAGAAAATATTGTAAGTACTATCGATTATTCTACTAAAAGAATAAATAAATATAATCAAGTTATTTCTTTAATTTTAATCATATTTGGATTATTTGTTTCAATATCAGCAATAATGATTTTTCCTAGTGAAAGTAGTTGGGGTTCTATTTATTCTGTATTTGGTATAATAATTTTTATGATTGGTATTGCAAGAATCTTAAATACAATTAAATGGAGTAAACGATTACTTCTTATTATAGTAATTTTTACATTTTCAATAGGAATATTATTGTTTACAGATTATTTAAATGTAAAATTTAACCAAGAAGCCCCAATGTTTAGAACTACGACAAAGTATATTGGTAATGTAATTTATTATGATACATTATTTTATGATGTTTATAGATGTAATTTTGATACTGATAATGAATATTGGGTGGTAGAGGCAAATAGCAAAAAGACAGATATTGATTTAATAAATTACTGCAAGTAAAGTAAAAATAGCTAAAAATTCATTAGCTATTTTTTTGTATAAGAAACCCCTCATATCAATTAGTTGGTGTATTTTATTCAATGTTATAATATTTTTTATTAAAATCAAAAAATATGTTGCAAAACGTTTGTTTGTGCCGTATAATAAAATCATAAAGGAGGGTTTTGAATATGAATCAAGATAAAATGCATTTAATAAATAAAATATTTAATAATGAAACTATAAGAACTATTTAGGATAAGCAAGCAGAAAAATATTATATTAGTGTTGTTGATATTGTAGGTATTGTTTCAGAAAGTAAAGATGGGAGAAAGTATTGGAATAAATTAAAACAACGTCTTAAAAAAGAAGGAAATGAGTCGGTGACAATTTGTCACCAACTGAAATTAAAATCTTCTGATGGAAAGTATTATAATACTGATGTAGTAGATATTGAAGGAATGTTTCGAATTATTGAATCTATTCCGAGTAAAAATGCCGAGCCAATTAAACAATGGTTAGCAAAACTAGGAAGTGAAAGAATTGATGAAGTTTTTGATCCATCAATCGCTGCCCAAAGAGCCATTGATTTATATAGATTTAAAGGTTATGATGAACAATGGATAATTAAACGAATTAAAGGGATACAGGATCGAAAAAATCTTACAGATGTTTGGAAGGATGGAGGAATAACTGAAAATAAAGAATATGCTATTCTAACTAATGAAATATATAAAGAATGGTCGGGGATGATAGCAAGTGAATATAAATCATTTAAGGGCCTACGTAAAGAATCTTTAAGAGATAATATGACAGATGTAGAAGTTCTTTTAACAGATTTAGGAGAAACGGCCGCAAGAGAACTTGCTAAAGAATACAAGCCTCAAGGATTAAGCCAAAATAAAGAAATTGCAAAACGAGGTGGAAGAATTGCTAAAAATACTCGTGATAATTTAGAAAAAGAACTTCGTAAATCAGTAATTAGTAGTCAAAACAAATTGAATTATTATTATTTAGATGAAAAAGAAAAATTGGAAAATAAAAAATAGATTTGCTAAATATTAGATTTTTATAAGACAAAAAACTGTTCATCTCGAAAAATAAATTGAAACAAAAAATTAATATTATAAAATTGGTTACCCTTGAAACGTTTCCTGTTAAATATGACTTTGAAATTATAAAATGTTGGCATGGGAGGAGCAAGAATATGGATTTAGAAAAAATAGGAAAATTTATTGCTGAATCTAGAAAAGCCAAAAATATTACTCAACAAGAATTAGCTGAAAAATTAGGCGTGTCAGATCGCACAATTGGTAATTGGGAAAATGGTAGAAATATGCCCGATTTATCGTTATTTAAACCATTATGTAATGAATTAGGTATCACTCTAAATGATCTAATGAGTGGGGAAAAAGTTAAAGAAAAAGAATATCAAGAAAAGTTTGAAGAAAATATTGTAAATACTATTGATTATTCAAATAAGAAAGTAAAAAAAGTTAAATTAATTTGCTTATTAGGTGCAATAAGTGTTGGCTTAATATTATTAATTATTTCTGTATTATTTGGAATTGATATTATAAGAATGAGAAATAATGAACTTGTATTATTTAGTACTTGGGGATTTAAGTATGCGCCACCGATAAATATAGACGATGTTAATATTGAAAATGTTATTAAAAACTATTTAATAAGTGAAGATGAAAAAAATAATTATTACGAAAACGAGAAATCTTTTGTGGCAATGAGAATTTATCTTATAACTGAAGATTTAAACAACAAATATTATGTTTATGCTTGGGTATTACAAGAAAAATATTATTTAGAAAATAATGCATTAGTAAGGGATACTAGTACATCTATTCCTTATAAATTTGAATTAGTAAAAGAAGATAATAAATTCATTGTGAATGATTATGATATTCCTCGAGATGGTAGTTATTATGTTAAAGATATGAAACATATATTTCCTAATAGCGTATTAAGAGACATGGATAGTATTAATACGGATGGAACAATAGAAAGATTATCTTTAGAAATTCAAAATGAAGTTAATTTATATTTTCATAAATAAAATAAATGGTATAATGTTTATGTAAGTTTTAAAGTACTGAAAGGTAGGTAATAAATATGTGTACAGCAATAACTTATCATACTAAAGATCATTATTTTGGAAGAAATTTAGATTTAGAATATTCTTATAAAGAAACAGTGACAATAACGCCTAGAAATTATCCCTTTAATTTTCGAAAAGTAAACGCGATAAAGAGTCATTATGCTATAATTGGGATGGCTTATGTTAGTGATAATTATCCTTTATATTATGATGCCATCAATGAAAAAGGAGTAGGTATGGCCGGACTAAATTTTCCTACAAATGCTTTTTATGGGGAAATAGAGAGTGCTAAAGACAATATTGCTCCTTTCGAATTTATTCCTTGGATATTATCTCAATGTGCTAATTTAGATGAAGTTAAAAAATTATTAGAGAATATAAATATTGCTAACATTAATTTTAGTGAAGATTTACCGGCATCACCACTACATTGGATAATTGCGGATAAAAATGCATCAATTACTGTAGAAAGTGTTAAAGATGGTCTAAAAATTTATGATAATCCAGTGGGAGTTTTAACTAATAATCCTACTTTTGATATTCATATGTTCAATTTAAATAATTATATGAGTTTATCAACCGAGCCACCAGTTAATAATTTTTCCAAAAACTTAAATTTTGATATCTATAGTCGGGGAATGGGAGCTTTAGGATTACCTGGAGACTTATCATCTGCTTCAAGATTTGTTAAAGCCACATTTACAAAAATGAATTCTCTATCTAAAGATACAGAATCTGCTAGTATTAGCCAATTTTTCCACATTTTATATTCTGTATATCAACAAAGAGGTTGTGTTCATATGGGTGATGATAAGTATGAAATTACTATCTATAGTTCTTGTTGTAATATGGATAAAGGTATATATTACTATACAACTTATGAAAATAGCGAGATAACTGGTATCAATATGTTTAATGAAGATTTAGATAGCAGTGAATTAATAAATTATGATTTAGTTAAAGATCAACAAATATTCATGCAAAACTAAGTATTATATTTTAAGCCTTAAAGGCTTTTTTAATTGCCTAAAAGTTTAGCATTTCTATTTCTTGAAAAACATATAAATTAATGAAAGGATTTTATTAAATGAGTTGTCAAAAGAATAATTCTTATATTACTAATTGTTATATACGAGGTCCTATTGGGCCCACTGGTCCGCAAGGAATCCCAGGGCCAATGCCAAGTTTTAAAATTAATAGTACTAAAACTGGGGAGCCTGGAACTGAAGCTTCTGTTTCTAATATTGGAAGTGATGGTAATATTCTTTTAGATTTTGTAATTCCATCTGGCATGCCTGGCCCAGAAGGTAAAATGGGTCCTACGGGACCTAAGGGTGAGCAGGGTATTCCGGGAGTAGCGGGTAAAGATGGTAAACCCGGTTTACCGGGGCCAATGGTTAGTCTTAAAATTGGTACAGTAACTAAAGGATTGGCAGGTACAGAGCCAATTGTAACAATAACTGAGGAGGATGATTAAATTATGACTTATGCTCTTAATTTTGTTATTCCAGAAGGTCCCACAGGCCCACAAGGACCTAAGGGTGAACAAGGAGCTAAAGGAGAAAATGGGACAACTGGTTTAAATGCTTATGGCGGATTATATAATTCGGGAGGACAAATTAATTTAGGAATAAGTACATCCACAGTGGCAAATTTACCAAGTTCTTTACCTAATTATAATTTAAGTTATAATGGTAATAATGGTATACTTATAGATGCCACTGGAACTTATGAAATCAGTTATCATTTATTATTTACCGTTTCTTATGCTACTAGAGTTACTATTAATATTAGAGAGAATGCTAATAATATTCCTAATCTTGGTATTACAAAAGATTTAACCACAGGAACTGATTATTCTTATAGTGGCTCAACAATTGTAAAACTTAATGAGGGGGATATTATTACAATGAATTTATTAGCCCAAGAATCTACTAATATAAATTTAAATAGTGGAAATGGTGCTAGTTTAATTGTCAAAAAAATTGATTAAAATATGTTATAATTCTAATAGAAATATAGGAGAATTTATAATGAAAAAAATATATGCAGTTAGACAAATGATTGTATCTTTGATAGTATTTTTATTTTTAATCGGAGTCATATTTAAAAATCAATTGATGGGGAAAATAATAATTAGTCCTTTTTTAGTTTGTTCATTTGCTGTATTTGGTGAAAATTTATTTTTACTTTTAAATAAAGAAAAGATATCTATTATTTTTAAATATATCTTTCGTATAAGTTTTTTTACTTATGTTTTTGGCTTTTTAATTTATACAACATATTATGCTTTGGCAAATAAAACTTACTGGCTTCTTTTAATCGTAGCTCTTTTTGTATTAGTAATAATAAACTTTTTTAAAAAATATAAAAAATAATTTTATATAATTTAGAAATGAAATATGATAAAATTAAACTAGAAAAGAGGAAAAATATGAGAAAAAATATTGCTGTAACCGAAGGAATATTTCCAATGCCAGTATTGTTAATTGCAACTTATAATGAAGATGGAAGTGTTAATGTTATGAATGCTGCATGGGGAACTATGTTAGAAAGAGATGAAGTTGTTTTAAATTTATCTGAAAATCATAAAACAGTTAAAAACATTAAAGAAAGAAGAGCTTTCACCATAAGTATTGCGGATAGTAAACACGTTGTGGAAGCCGATTATTTTGGAGTCGTATCTGGTAATGATAATCCTCATAAATTTGCGAAAAGTGGATTATCAATTAGTAAATCAGATAACGTTGATGCTCCCATTATTAATGAATTTCCATTATGTTTAGAATGTAAATTTATTGGAGTTAATGACTGTGGAGTTATAGGTAAAGTGGTTAATGTAAGTGCTGATGAAAATGTAATTACTGATAATAAAGTTGATATTAGTAAAGTTTCAGCAATTGCTTTTGATCCATATACACATGGCTATTATAAAATAACTGAACGAGTTGGTGATGCTTTTAAAGATGGCTTTAAACTTAAATGAGCCTTCTTTTTTTATTAATATAATGAATATTAATCTTGTTCTTTAATTGACAAAAGATAAGGGTAATTTTATAATTAATTTAAGGAAAGAAAGAGTTTATGAAAAAATTAAAAGAACCCTTAATTATAAAAATATTTTTGATAATTTATTTTATCTTTTCTACATTTTTAATAATAACATTTTTGATTACCAAAATTGAATTATTTAGTATTATAAAATATGTTTTAATATTACTTTTAGTTGGTTTTGGAATTTATTTAATGCGACATAAGCAATTGCCAAATTTAAGAAATAGTTATTATTTACTATTGGCACTTGCAATCTTTTTTCATATAATACTACTATTTTTACCATATAAAACTCCAGTAAGTGATTATGCAAGCTTTTATAATAATGCAGTTTCTATTGCCAAAAATAATACATTTTTTGATGCAAAGTATATAGCTTTATTTCCTCATTTGGGCGGTTATATATTTCTAATTGGTTTAGTTATGAAAGTGCTTTCAACAAAATATTTTGTTTATGTTTTAGTTAATATTCTCTTTGATTTTTTCGGAAGCTTTATTATTTATCAGATATTTAAGAGGCAAAATGAAACCGAACTTGGCAAAATTGGGTCATTGATTTGGTTACTTAATCCCATCAATATTGTTTGGTGTTCAGCTTGTATTCCGGTAATTGTTTTCCAAAATCTATTTTTACTAATTATATATCTATTTCAAATAACTATTTCTTCTTGGAAGAAGATGCCCAAATTTCTATTATATAGTTTTCTTCTTGGGATAATTTTAGGAATAGCTAATTTATTTAGACCAATTATTATTGTTGTTATAATTGCTATTTTCTTATATTATTTTTATCTCTTTTTATCGAAATATAAGATTTGGCCTCTTTTGATTAGTATATTACTAATATTAATTCCTTATTTTACTATATCAAAAATTAATACAGCAGTAATAAGTAATATTAGTGGGTATGAAGTATCTGGTATGCCGGGCTGGAATGTTTATGTCGGCTCAACAGGTAAATGTGGTAAATGGACAACTAAAGTTGGAAAAGAATTTGATAATAAAATTAGAGAAGATGATTTTAAAACCGCCAATATTCATCAATATTTTTTGAATAAAGGAGTTAAAAATTATCAAAATCGTAGTTTAAATAAAAATATATCATTTATAAGTGCAAAATTTAAATTTCTGAGTACTAATATAAATGGGTTAACTACTAAAAGAATGCGAGTTCAAGTTGATACCCCCAAAATTTTATTAGATATTATAGATTTTACTTCCATCATATTTGTTGCCTTTTGCTTTTTAAGTATGATTGCTAGTAATTTAAAATATTTAAAAAATAATCAAAATAAGATGTTACTTTTTTATGATTTATTAATTATAGGATGTACTTTGGCTCATTTATTATTAGAAGTAAGTCCAAGATATTTTATTCCTGTTTTATGTCCAATATTAGTTTGTGGTTTAACATTTTTTAAAAAAGAGGTGAAGTAAAAATGAAGACACTTTATATGGTAATACCATGTTATAATGAAGAAGAAGTATTAAAAGATACTGCAAAAGAATTAAAAAATAAATTAGAAGATTTAATCTCCAAGAAAAAGATAAATAAAAAAAGTAAAATAATGTTTGTGAATGATGGTTCTAAAGATCGAACTTGGGATATTATTTGTGAACTTACTAAAGAAGATAATATTTTTGCTGGATTAAAATTATCTCGAAATCGAGGACACCAAAATGCGTTACTTGCGGGGCTTATGTACGCTAAAGATAAATGTGATATCGCTATCTCAATGGATGCTGACTTACAAGATGATATTAATGTTATTGATGAGATGATAGAACAAAATAATTTAGGTATTGATATAGTTTATGGTGTAAGAAGCAGTCGTAAAAAAGATTCTTTTTTCAAAAGATTTACAGCCCAAAGTTTTTATAAATTAATGAAATTATTAGATGTTGATATTGTTTATAATCATGCTGACTTTCGTTTAATGAGTAAAAGAAGTTTAGAAGCATTAAGTGAGTTTAAAGAAGTTAATTTGTTTTTAAGAGGGTTAGTTCCTTTATTAGGATTTAAAAGTTCAAAGGTTTATTATGAGCGTAATAAAAGATTAAAAGGGGTAAGTAAATATCCATTAAAAAAGATGCTTTCCTTTGCATTTGATGGTATTACATCTTTTAGTGTTAAACCTTTAAGAATGATTTTAGGATTAGGATTTATAATTTTAATTGGTAGTATTTTTATCATGATTTATTCTATTGTGGTGAAATTTTTAGGTCAAACAGTAGATGGTTGGACATTTATAATGTTATCTATTTGGTTTATTGGGGGCGTCCAAATGGTTTCCATTGGCGTAATTGGTGAATATATTGGTAAAATGTATAATGAAACTAAACAAAGACCAAGATATATAATTGAGGAAGTTGTTGATAATAATGAAAAAGATAATTGAAATTTATAAAAAATATAATGAAGTGATAAATTATTTAATAGTGGGTGTATTAACTACAGTTATATGTTTAATAGTATATTATATTTGTGTTTTTACATTTTTAAATCCTAATATTCCTTTTGAGTTACAACTTGCTAATGTTATATCTTGGCTTGTCGCGGTTATTTTTGCCTATGTAATGAATCGCCGAGTTGTCTTTAAAAGTAAAGATAAGAATGTCACTAAAGAAGCTTTCAAATTTTTTATTGCTCGTTTAATAACTTTATTTATTGATATGGCTTTTATGTTTGGAACAGTTACAATATTAAAACTGAATGACAAAATAATGAAAATTATTTCTAATATTATAGTTATTATTTTAAATTATATTTTTAGCAAATTATTTATTTTTCTAAAAAAGAATTCTTAATTAAAAATAGAGTTAACACATAAGTGCTAATTTTTTTAAATTTTGTAACAAATTAATAAGAAAAAAGTATATATAATGAACGGAGTAAATAATTATGGCTCAAGATTTTGAAGAAATTTATGCTAAATATTATCAAAGTATATATAGATATCTTTTGGCAATTTCAAAAAATAAAGAAATTGCGGAAGAAATAACTCAGGAAACATTTTATAAAGCTTTAAAAAATATAAAAAAATATAATCCGGATTATAAAATGCTAACATGGTTATGTAATATTGCTAAAAATACTTATTATACAACTTATAAAAAAAGTCAAAGATATACTTTACTTGATGATAATTTAGAAGAAAATGAAAAATCAATTATTGATAAGATAATTAGTAATGAAACAAATGAAGAGTTATTAAGAATAATTCATAATTTAGATGAGCCTTACAAGGAAGTCTTTACTTTGCGAGTTTATGGCGATATATCTTTTAAACAGATAGGTAATATATTTAATAAAACAGAAAGTTGGGCCAGAGTAACTTTCTACCGTTCAAAAATGAAAATAAAGGAGAGTTTAAATGAAAAAGAATTGTAATATAATTCGTGATTTATTACCTTTGTATTTAGATAATGTCTGTTCACAAGAATCACATGATTTAGTGAGTGAACATTTAAAAGATTGTTCTCAATGCCAAGGATATTTGGAAGCATTAAAGTGTAATATTCAAAGTGTTAAAACAAAAGAGGTTGGATCTTTTAAAAAATTTCTAAAAACAGTTAATTTTAAAATAGTTAGAAATAGTCTTATAATTACAGTAGTTATTTTATTAGGATTAGTTGTTATGGGTAAAGCTTTAGATAATTTTGAATATAGTGTGCCATATAATGATGATATGGAAATCCTTTTTTGGGATAAAGATTGGTATAGTAAAAGTTGGAATTTTCAATTTTCTAACACTAGAGGTGGTTATGCCTATGGTACTTATGTAAAAACTGAAGAAGATGGGAAACCACTTAATTTAATTTTTATAACTTGGAAAACAAATTTATTAGAAAATATGCATAAATATCATAAATTAAGTGCTGGGCCTGATAATATTTCTTATGATAGTATTGATCCAAATGAACAAATGAAAGTGTATTATACTAAAGAGAATTTAGAAAAAATAGAATCCGCTAATAAAAATGAATTAGAGCAAATAATAAAAAATTCAAAATTAATATTTACTAAAGATGTAATGACATCAAATATTACTTGTCATTTATTAGATGAAGAATATAATTATGCATTAACTTATTATAAAATTAATAAACAAATTATTAAAAGTGAAGGTGATAATAATCTCCCTCATGCTTTAGTAGAACAAATAACTGGTGTTGATGGTAACTATAAGAGTGTATGGTTTCCGGGAGACAGTTATGATGAGGTATATAACAAAATCAATGATTACATGAAAAATTTAGGAGGTAGTTGCAAGAGTAATTAAAATAATTTATAGCATTATTTAAAGGAATATAGTATAATGAGTTCAGCAAATATGTTATTGGAGATAAGTATGAAGAAGTATTTAGAATATATCATAAAAGGTTTTTATGCCGGTCTATTAATTAGTATCGGTGGCATTGCTTACTTAGCTATCGAAAATAAAATGCTGGGCTCATTTCTTTTTTCGTTTGGTTTACTTACTGTTTGTATGTATTCCTTTAATTTATTCACCGGTAAAGTAGGGTATCTATTAGTCAATAAGTTTAATTATCTTATTGAATTATTATTATCATTATTAGGGAACTTTTTAGGAACCTTAGTCGTAGGTAATTTAATGCGTTTAACTAGATTTAATAGTTATATTCTATTAGCAACTAATCTAGTTAATAATAAGTTAAATGATAATATTTTAAGTATATTTATTTTAGCAATATTCTGTGGTATGATTATGTATATTGCTGTTAATAATTATAAAAATGCTAAAGATCCTTTAGGAAAATATCTGGCTATATTTATGGGTGTTATGGTATTCATTTTATGTGGCTTTGAACATTGTGTTGCTAATATGTTTTATTTTAGTATCGCTGGTGTTTACTCGCTTAAAGCTTTCTATTATATAATTATGATGATTTTAGGAAATAGTCTAGGCTCTTTAATAATAGCAATATATGATATTAAATTTAATAAGTAATAAGGAGTAATATGAAAAAAGTAAAAACTATTTTAACATCTTTAAATTATAATCGCCGGGCATTAATTAATTTTGAACTTATTTATAAAATAATTTCCACAATTATATTTGTACCGTTATTTTTAGCTATATTTAATTTAGTAATGAAATTATCGGGTTATACTTATTTAACATTTGAAAATATTTTCTCTTTTTTATTAAATCCTATTTCCTTAGTTATGTTACTTTTATTAATAGTTATTATGACTTTTTATTCTTTAATCGATATTAGTACAATTATAATTATATTAGATAGTTCTTATCAAAAGGAAAAAATAACAGCAAAAGAAGCATTTTTAATCGCTTTTAATAAAATAAAAAAGGTTTTTAATCATAAAAATTTTTCAATCGCTTTTCTTATTTTATTTTTAATTCCTTTTTTAAACTTAGGTATTTCTTCTAGTTTTATATCAACTTTAAAAGTACCAGAATTTATTATGGATTTTATTATTAATAATAAAATGTTATGTTTAATCTATATTGTAGTTATAATTGGTTTATGTTTTCTTTTATTTAGATGGATTTATTCTCTTCATTACTTTATTTTAGAAGAATTAAATTTTAAGGAAGCTAGAAAGAAGAGTATTAATTTAAGTAAAAAAAATAAAATAACTGATTTTTTGGTTATTGTGCTAACACAAATATGTATTTCATTATTATATATAATTTTTGTTTTATTTGGTATTTTCTTAATTGTTTTAGTAAATAAAATTTTTGGTCATAGTAATTTAATTAGTAATCTTACTATAACTATTATTTGGCTTTTTATTGCGATATCTTTTCTTATTTTTACACTTTTAGCAACTCCCATAAGTTATGCTTCTATAAGTGTCTTATATTATTCTCATAAAGACAAAAGAAATGAAAAAATTAAACACTTAAAAATTAATCATAAAGAAGTCAAAAAACAAAATAAATTATTTAATATATTTAAAATAACAGTTGCATTAATAACTATTTTTTGTGGCACAATATTTACTTATTGTATATTAAATGGTAAATATAATTTTAATATTGAATATATAAGAACTATGGAAGTAACAGCGCATAGAGGAGCATCTGCTTTATATCCTGAAAATACTATGGCAGCTTTTCGGGGTGCTAAAGAACTAGGAGCAGATTGGATAGAACTTGATGTTCAACAAACCAAAGATAAAAAGTTAATTGTATTACATGATACTAATTTAAAAAGAACCACGGGTTTAAATAAAAATACTTGGGAAGCTACTTATGAAGAAATTCAAAAATTAGATGCTGGTAGTTTCTTTAGTCAAGAATTTAAAGGCGAAAAAATCCCAACTTTAGAAGAAGTTATCGAATTTGCTAAAGAAAATAATATAAAGCTTAATATTGAATTAAAACCAACTGGTTTTGAAAGTGATTTTGAAAAATCAGTGGTAGATGTAATTAATAAATATGATTTTGCTCAAAATTGTGTAATTACTTCTCAAGTTTATAAAGTCTTAAAAAATGTCAAAGAATATAATAAAGATGTAAAGACTGTCTATGTTATGAGTCTTGCCTATGGAAATATAACAAAGTTATTAGTAGCGGATCATTTTAGTATTGAAGCCTCTAGTGTTAATAAAAGTTTAGTTAAAAGAGTTCATAATGCAGGTAAAGAATTATATGTTTGGACCGTTAATACAGAAGAAAATATGCAAAAAATGATTAATTTAAAAGTTGATAATATTATTACTGATAATATTACTTTAGCTAAAGATACAATAACTAAAAGTAAGACTAGTAATATAATTCAAGAATATATAAAATTAATTAATAATTTATTTTAAGGATTATAAATGAGAAATTTAGATAATATTTTTAAAAATAGAAATATCATTAATGAAAAATTATTAGCATATGGTTTTATAAAAAATGCTAATGATTATATATATGAACAAAATATTAGTAATAATCATTTTAAAGTAATAATTAATCTAAATGAAACTAATAAATATTCAAAAGTAATAGATTTATATTTAAATGAAGAATATCTATTAGTTGATGTTCATTCAGTTACGGGTGAATTTGTTGGTAAAATTAAAGATGAATATGATAAAATTTTAAATGATATTGTCCAAAGTTGTAGTGTTCCTTATGTTTTTGGTAGTAAATCATCTAAAAAAGTAATTCAATATATTAATGATAAATATCATGATGAACTAGAATATTTATGGCCAAAATTTCCTAGTAATGCTATATGGCGTAATAAAACAAATAATAAATGGTATGGTATATTAATGGTAATATCTAAAACAAAATTAGGAATTAATAAAGAGGAAGAAATAGAAATAATTGATTTAAGATATCCTCAAGAAAAAATTACAGAAATCATCGATAATAAAAATATTTTTGCCGGATACCATATGAATAAAAATCATTGGATAACGATAATTCTTGATAATAATACTGATTTAAATTTAGTCTATAAATTAATAGATATTAGTGTTAATTTATCATTAAATAGTAAGTAATTTTGGTGTTATTTGAATAACATATTGAAACATGGTAAAATATAAGCTAATAAAAAAAGGGTGATTTAATATGAATAAAAAAAAGAAAATAATCTTACTTATAATTTTAATTTTATTAATACTTAATATAACAATAATGATTGATTATCAAAAAAGTGGTAAAAGAAGATTTGATTTTGAAATTAAAAATTTCTTTATTAAGTTAAAAGAAGATAATTTAGAAAAAGATAATATAGATATTCTTTTAAAAGATTATCCCCAATTTTTAGAAATAATTAAATCCGCTCATATAAAAATACCTATTTTAGAAAGCCTAGTTCCTCAAGGAATAACCATGATGGGAAAAAACATATTAATTTCTGCTTATGATTTTAATATGGCAAAAAGTTCGGTCATTTTTGTTTTAAACGAAAGCGGTAACGTTTTAAATATTATATCTTTAAATAATAAATCACACGTGGGTAGTATTTATTATGATGAGAAAAGAGATTTTTTATGGATTCCTGATGATAACGGTATCTTAAATGTTTATGAAGCTAAAGATTTTTTATCTAAAAAGAATCTTAACCCTATATATCAGTTTAAAAATATAAGTACCGGTTTATTAAATTATTTAGATAAAAAGAAAAATGAAATAGCGTATTTTACGATTTATAATGATATGTTATATATTGGTAGTTTTTCTAATCATGGTAAGGGTAAAATTAAAAAATATCAAATAATAGAATCAGAAGAGGGATTACAATTAATTTTTAAAAAAGATTATCTTAGTCCTATTTTAGTGCAAGGTATGACTTTTTATAATTATAATAATGAAGATTATCTAATATTGAGTTCTTCTTATGGGCAAAAAAATGATTCGCATTTAGAAATTTATCAATTTGTTGATTCTAAAAAAGATATTACAAATATGCCGCGTCAGAAATTAACTTTACCGCCAATGGTAGAACAAATAACAATATTTAATGATAGTCTCTATATTTTATTTGAATCAAGTGCTAGTAATTATTCTGATACTTTGACCAAAATTGAATATATTTGTGAATTAAATATAGAAGATTTGATTAGAAATTTTATTGAAAGTTTAAAAAATTAAAAATTTGCAATTTTTTTCTAAACAACATATAATGTTTTTAGTTGATAAAAGGAGTATTTAATAATTATGGAAAAAAGAAAAAAAGATATTGTTAAAATGCTATTAAATCAAAATTTAGATGAAAAAGATGAAGAAGAAATAGTGGATTTATTAGTTGATAATCCAATAACAATTGATGTAGATAAAGAAAATGATAGTAAAATGACTTTAGGTGATAAGGTGGCTGACAAATTATCAGAAATTGCTGGTAGTTGGACATTTATTATCTTATTTTGCTTGTTTTTAATTGGCTGGGTTATTTTAAATTCAGTTATTTTAATAAAGTCACTTGATCCTTATCCTTTCATTTTACTTAATTTATTACTTTCTTGTTTAGCGGCTTTACAAGCACCGATTATCATGATGAGTCAAAATAGACAAGCAAAGAAAGACACGATTAGAAATAAAAATGATTATCGAACTGACTTAAAAAGTGAATTAATTTTGGAAGAGTTATATGATCGACTCGAGAAAGTTTTACAAAATCAAAATAAAATTTTAAATTATATAAAAACACAAGAAGAGAAAAACAATAAGGAGAATTAATATGTTAGATTTAAAAAATGTTTCTAAATCTTTTGGACGTAAAAAAGTAGTTGATAATATTACTTTAAAATTAGATAAACCAGGTATTTTTGGTTTATTAGGAACTAATGGAGCAGGAAAAACAACCACCATTAGAATGATTCTAGGTATTTTAAAAAAAGATAGTGGCACCATAACTTGGAATGGGGAAGTAGTTGATCGGAAAAAAGTTAATTTTGGGTATTTACCAGAAGAAAGAGGTATCTATCCTAAAGTTAAAATAATGGATCAATTATTATATTTTGCTGCCTTAAAGGGAGTAAAAAAAGAAGAAGCTAAAAAGGCTATTTATAAATGGGCTCGAGAATTAAAAGTTGAAGAATATCTCGAAATGACTGCTGAAAAGCTTTCTAAAGGTAATCAACAAAAAATTCAATTTATGACTGCCATATTGCATGATCCTGAATTAGTAATTTTAGATGAACCTTTTAGTGGCTTAGATCCAGTTAATACTGAGATTTTAAAAAATATAATTATTAATTTAGTTAAAAAAGGTAAATATGTTATTATGTCAGCTCACCAAATGGCTACAATTGAAGAATTTTGTAGTGATATTTTAATTTTAAATAAAGGCAAAACTATTTTACAAGGAAATTTAAAAGCAATAAAAAATACTTATCCTGCTAATAGATTAGCTATAAGTGTTGAAAGTGATATTCATGAATATATAAATGAATTTAACTTAGAAATAGAAAATGTCAAAGATAATGAATATATTATTAAGATTAATGATGAAGAAAAAGCCCAACAATTATTGACGAAGATCATTGCCAAAAAGATAAAAATTAATAAATATGAAATAATGAAACCAACATTAAATGATATATTTATAGAAAAGGTAGGTGAATAATATGCGAGATATTTTTACAGTTATGAGTTTTACTATCAAAGATATGTTAAAAAGAAAATCTTTTATTATTTCTACTTTAATAATTTTAATATTAATAGTTGTAGGATTTAATATTCCTAATTTAATATCTTCATTTGAAAGTGATTCAAAAGAAAGTATTTTAATTGTCGATAAAGATAATGTTTTTGAAGGCGCTTTAAAAAATTTAGACTTAGGTTACGAAATTAAAATAAGTAATGAAGATTATGAAGAAATCAAAGATAAAATAAACAATGATGAAATAGAAGATGCTATTATTGTGGAAAAACAAGATAATATTATAAATATTAGCTATTTAGTACAAAATATTTCTCTTACTAGTGAGATTCCTAATGATTTAATAGATAGTCTTCGGGAAGTATACAAAAATATTCAATTAAATAAATTAAATTTAACAGAAGAAGAACTGAAAACTATTGATCCTATTTTTAATGTTGATTTAAAACAAGTAAGTGATAAAGAAGTATCTGGTAATATTTTTGCTATAATGATTTTATCAATCTTCCTTTTCTACGCTATTTATTTTTGTGCTTACCAAGTATCAAGTTCAATTACTACCGAGAAAACTTCTAAAATAATTGAAACTTTAGTTACTTCTACTAGTCCTAAAAATATTGTATTGGGAAAAACATTAGGAATTGGTTCCGTAGGTTTAATGCAATTAATTGCAGTTATTTTAACTACTATTATAAGTGCTAAATTATTTTTAACGAAGGAAATATTAGACTTAGTTTTAGATATGTCAACAATTACGATTTATTTAGGAATAATTGTATTTATTTACTTTATATTAGGTTATTTTATTTATGCTTTCTTATATGCTTTAACGGGATCTACTGCTAATAAACCAGAAGATGTTCAATCTGTTAATACTCCAGTAGCTCTTTTAGCGGTTGCATCTTTCTATCTTTCTTATTTTACGATGATGAATCCAACAAGTAGTTTAAATACTTTTGCCTCATTATTCCCATTGTCATCACCATTTTGTATGCCATTTAGATATATGATGGGTCTTGCCAATATGACTGATGTACTTTTATCACTATTAATTTTGGTAGTATCAATTTTAATTATTGCTAAGTGTGCGATTAAAATTTATTCTAATGCAATATTAAATTATGGCTCTAAACTAAGTTTAAAAGATATGATTAATATGTTTAAAGATAATAATAAATAGAAAATTGGAAGATGAAAATCTTTCAATTTTTATGTTAAGTGATATAATTTAAATGATGATTATATGAAAAAGAATTTACGAAATAAAAAATATTTATGGGTTGCTATCGTTATGATATTACTATCTAGTTTTTATTTTATTTTTCAAGATGAAATAAATAATTTAATCTATAGTTTTAATGAAACTGAAGAAATAAATTTAAATGATAAAAATATTCCTAGCTATAATGGTAAAGATTTTATTGTTCTTAATAATAATGAACCTAATTTTGATTTAGATAAGATAAATACGGAAACATTTGAATCTTATAGTGAACTCGATTCTTTAAATAGATGTGGTGTGGCTTTTGCTAATATTGATAAAACTTTAATGCCAAGTGAAGAGCGTAAAAGTATTGGGATGATTAAACCAAGTGGGTGGCATACAGTAAGATATGATGATCTTATTCCTGGTAAATATTTATATAATCGTTGTCATTTAATTGGTTATCAACTGACTGGTGAAAATGCTAATCCTAAAAATTTAATCACTTGTACTAGACAAATGAATACTGGGGTTATGTTAGATTATGAAAATAAAGTAGCAGAATATGTTAAAAATTCTAATAATCATGTGTTATATCGGGTAACTCCTATATTCGAAAATGATAATTTAGTAGCATCAGGTGTGGAAATGGAGGCCTACTCAATTGAGGATCAAGGAAAAGGAATTAAATTTCATATATTTGTTTATAATGTTCAAGATGGAATAATTATTGATTATAAGACTGGCGATAGTAGATTAAAATAATCTTCATAAAAATTTCATATTAAGTTAGTAAAATATAGGAATGTTTAAATTTAGTTGCAATATATTTTAAATGTTGATAAAATCTAATAATGCAACAAGGAGGCTTTAAAAATGTTTAGATTATTAAAAAAATTAGGTAAAAAGCAATTAATATATGCTTTAATTTGTGTATTATTTATATCTGTAAATGTTTATTTAGAGTTAAAGATTCCTGATTATATGTCTGAAATAACTATTTTAGTACAAACAGAAGGTAGTAAGATGAGTGAAATTCTTCATGAGGGAGTATACATGATGTTATGTGCTTTGGGTAGTTTAATAGCATCTTTCATAGTTGGTTATTTTGCTGCGAATGTTGCGGCTTATTTTGGAAAAATTACTCGGAAATCAATTTTTGAAAAAGTTGGTAAATTTAGTACCGAAGAAATAAAAGCTTTTTCAACTAGTAGTTTAATTACGAGAACTACCAATGACGTAACTCAAGTACAAATGCTTATTGGTATGGGGCTTCAAGCTATGATTAAAGCTCCCATTATGGCTACTTGGGCGATAGTAAAAATTACTGGTAAGAATTTACCTTGGAGTTTAGCTACTTTAGTTGGAGTTCTAGTTTTACTAGTTACAATTGTTGTTTTAATGACAATTGTTTTTCCTAAATTTAAAATTGTCCAAAAATTAACTGATAATTTAAATAGAATAACTCGTGAAAATTTAACTGGTATTCGAGTTATTCGGGCTTTTAATGCCGAAAATTTTCAACAAAAGAAATTTGAAAATGCTAATGAAGAATTAAAAAATGTTCAATTATTTAATCAAAAAACAATGGGAATATTATCCCCAGTTATGTCTTTAGTGAGCTCAGGCCTTTCCTTATCAATTTATTTTATCGGCGCTATTTTAATAAATCAAGCTAATTTAATGGATAAAATAACTTTGTTTGGTGATATGGTCGTATTTTCTTCTTATGCAATGCAAGTGTTAATGTCATTTATGATGTTAATTATGATTTTTATAATTTATCCAAGGGCATCGGTTTCTGCTCATAGAATTTTAGAAGTTTTAGATACGGAAGAACATATTAAAGATGGTAAAAAAGAGGATGGTTTTGAAATTGGGACAGTCGAGTTCAAAAATGTTTCCTTTAAATATCCTGATGCCGATGAATATATTTTAGAAAATGTTTCCTTTAGAGCTAATAAAGGTGAAGTAGTGGCTTTTATTGGATCAACTGGTTCTGGTAAAAGTACTTTAATTAATTTAATACCAAGATTTTATGATGCTACGAGTGGGGAAATACTCGTAGATGGTGTAGATGTTAAAGATTATAAATTAGAAAGCTTATATAATAAAATTGGTTATGTAGCTCAAAAAGCAGTTATTTTTAGAGGAACAGTTAAGGATAACGTTGCTTATGGCAATAATGGAAAATCTAAACCTAATTTAACTAAGATTAAAGATGCAGTTAGAGTAGCGCAAGCCACTGATTTTGTGGAAAAAATGACTAATAAGTATGATGCTAGTATTGCTCAAAGTGGTACTAATATTTCTGGCGGTCAAAAACAAAGACTAGCTATAGCGAGAGCAATTGCTCGTGATCCGGAGATTTATATTTTTGATGATGCTTTTAGTGCACTTGATTATAAAACTGATTTTATTTTAAGAAAAGAATTAAAAAAATATACTAAAAATGCGACTATTTTAATTGTGGCCCAAAGAATTGGTACGATTAAAGATGCTGATAAAATATTAGTTCTTGATGAAGGTAAAGTTGTGGGAATAGGTACACATAAAGAATTATTAAAAAATTGTCAAATTTATAAAGAAATTGCGTTATCTCAACTTTCCCAAAATGAATTGGAGGGTGAATAAGATGAATCATGGAAGAAGAGGCCCTCAAAAAATCGAAAAAGCTAAAGATTTTAAGGGAGCCATGAAAAGTTTAATTAAATATTGTAAGCCTTATTTAATACCGGTTTTAATCGCTGTCATATTAGCTATGATAAGTGCCATATTATCAATTATTGGTCCTGATAAATTAAGAGATATGACTAATCTTATTTCTAATGGCCTTTTAGTAGGAATTGATATGACTGGTGTCAAAAAAATAGCCATTACCCTTATTATTATGTATTTAATAAGTGCTGTATTTGGTTACATTGAACAAGTTATAATGGCTATTGTAACTAATAAATTTTCTAAAGCTTTAAGGAAAGATATTAGTGAAAAAATTAATAATATGCCTTTAAAATATTTTGATAAAAATAGTTATGGTGATATTCTTTCACGTGTTACTAATGATGTCGATACTTTAAGTATGACTTTAAATCAAAGCTTAGGAACTTTAGTTAGCGCTATTACCTTGTTAATTGGATCTATAATAATGATGATAGTTACTAATGGACTTATGGCTATAACCGCCATGGCATCAAGCTTACTAGGTTTTGTCTTTATGTTTTCAGTTATTAGTCGTAGTCAAAAATATTTTGAAAAATTGCAAAATGGTATTGGTGAATTAAATGGTCATATTGAAGAAATGTATGCGGGGCATAATATTGTTAAAGTATATAATGGCATAAGTGATGCTAATCAAAAATTTGATGACATCAATAATGAATTATTTGAAAATGTCAGAAAAAGTCAATTTTTATCTGGTTTAATGCACCCTTTTATGGGATTTATTGGTAACTTTGGCTATGTTTGTGTTTGTATTGTTGGGGCCCTTTTAACAATGAATGATGTAATTGATTTTGGTGTTATTGTAGCCTTTATGTTATATGTTCGCTTATTTACTCAACCTTTATCGCAAATTGCTCAATCAATGTCTAGTTTGCAATCAACCGCTGCGGCATCTGAAAGAGTATTTGAATTTTTAAAAGAAGAAGATATGCCTAACGAAAGTAATATTAAAGAAAAATTAGATATTAAAAATGTTAAAGGAGATATATCTTTTGAACATGTTAAATTTGGTTATAATGATGATAAAATAATTATTAAAGACTTTAATGTGGATGTAAAAAGTGGAGAAAAAGTAGCCATTGTTGGTCCAACCGGAGCGGGTAAAACAACTATGGTTAATTTACTTATGAAATTTTATGATATTAATAATGGTGATATTAAAATAGATGGAATATCTACTAAAAATTTAACTAGAGACAATATTCACGATTTATTTATTATGGTTTTACAAGATACTTGGGTTTTTGAAGGAACTATTAAAGACAATATTAAATATAATAAAAAAGATGTTTCTTTAGATAAAATCAAAGAAGTTTGTAAAATAGTAGGGCTTCATCATTATATAAATTCTTTGCCACATGGTTATGATACTTTAATAACTGATAATGATACCCTATCAAGTGGTCAAAAACAATTATTAACAATCGCAAGAGGTATGATTAAAGATGCACCATTTTTAATTCTAGATGAAGCTACTTCATCAGTTGATACAAGAACGGAAGAATTAGTTCAAAAGGCCATGGATAAACTTACAGAGGGAAGAACTTCATTTATTATTGCCCATCGACTTTCTACCATTAAAAATGCTGATTTAATCTTAATGATGCAAGATGGTAATATTGTGGAACAAGGTACTCATGAAGAATTATTAAAATTAAATGGTAAATATGCTGAATTATATAATAGTCAATTTGAAAAAATGGAATCTTAATTAATTCCATTTTTATTTTTTCAAAGTTCTACTTAATTTTTTACTATTCTTATTTTCAAAATCTAATAATAAATTAAATCTATTTATTGTTTTAAATGAATTCTCTGGCAATAATTGTTCAAAATGACTTTGATTAAAATAACCATCATCGTTAAAAGTTAAATCCATTTTTAATATACTTGGCTCACTATCTTTAGTAAATTTGCATAAAGGTGGAACATAAATTTTATAAGTATTCGGAGTCTCTATTAAAGACATTTCATGATGGTGGCCTTCTAATATTAAATTTTTACTTCTTTCTTCTTTCTTATTTTCCGTAGATTCTAAATTTATATCGGTGGGATGGGATAGTATTAAATAATCATTTTTTACTTTTAAGGAACCATATTTGTAACCTAAAGTAAGAAAATCATGGCGATAAGCATTTAAAACTTGTTCAAAGTTGATACCAAAATTTTCTAATGATTTATAATCATGATTACCTAATATACATATGTTTAAAATAGTAGAATCAAAAGGATACTTTTTTAAAAAATAATCAATTTGATCCATACAATTACTAGGATATTTTTTAGAACTATTATTTAGTCCATCAATTATATCACCAATATTAAATATTATATGAATATCATGTTCAAGTGCATATTCATAAACTTTCTTTATTAAATCCAATCTTTCTAATTCTGATCCTATATGGGTATCAGATATAATAAGGGCATTTAAGGATTTGCTATAATTTAGTATTAATTCCTTAGTTCTAGTATCGTCATTTGCTAAATTTTTAATTTGTTGATATTTAATATTACCATTTGAGTAGTATGTTCTACTAAAATTTATGCCTTTGTTTCTTAGAAGGGCCAAAATATTATACAACCCTTTATTAGATAAATTTGTTTCAGTTGCAATTTCGTTTAAAGTTTTACCTTTGTTAATTAAATTTAATATTTTCTCAATTAAATCACTCATATTAAATCCTTCTTTAATTTTATTATAATATAACTTTTTTTAAAATTAAAGTTTATAATACATTTTTGCCTTGATAAGTATCTCTTTTAACCATTTCTTTATCAATATCATTAAGAACACAAAATTTTTTAAGAAGCCAATTTGGAGCAATTAAATCTTCTTTAATGGGATCTCCCGTTATTCTTTCAATAACAATATTTTCATTTAAAAGTTCTAACTCTTTAATAACAATATCAATATATTCTTCTTTTTTTAAAATTGGAAATTTTTCTTGTTCATAAATTTGGGCTAACTTAGTATTTTTACTAATATAAAGCATATGAATTTTTACTCCATCTATTTTTAATTTATTTAATAATTCAGCCGTATTTAACATATCTTCTTCTGTTTCGTAAGGAAGTCCATTGATAATATGAGCCACCGTAAAGATTTTTTTTGCTTGTAAACGTTTAACACAATCAATGAAAGCGCCAACATCATGACCTCTATTTATAAATTCTAAAGTTTTATCATTACTACTTTGAAGTCCAATTTCAACAGTCACAAAAGTTCTTTGATTTAATTTATCTAAATAATTAATAACTTCATCACTAAGACAATCAGGACGAGTAGCAATGGCGATACCAACTACTTTAGGATAATCTAATAATTCTTCAAAAGTCTTTTTTAAAACTTCTAAAGGAGCATAAGTATTCGTGCCTGATTGGTAATAGGGAATATAAAAACTATTTGGCCATTTCTTCTCTAAAATTTTAATATTTGCTAAAAATTGTTCTTTTATTGTTTTCGTACTATCGACAATATTGGCTTTACTATTATTAATGCAATAAATACAACCACTACCATTTATTTTATTAGGGCAACTAAAGTGAGCATCTAAAGGAACTTTAAATACTTTATGATTAAATTTTTGTCGATAAAAATAATTTAAAGTATGATATCTTTTATTATCAAGAGTTTTAGTAAACATAATAATTCCTCGAATCAGTAATAATATAACGAAAAAATAAATATTATGCAAGATATAAAAATTATGATAAAATAAATTTTAGGTGGTTATATGCTAGTATATGGAAAAAATGTTTTAAAGGAATTAGACTTTAAAAAGATAAAAAAAATATATGTTAGTAGTAATGAAATTATAACATACTTAAAGAAGAATAAATTAAAATATGAAATAGTGCCTAAAAATAGATTAGATAAAATGGTAAATGGTAATCATCAAGGCGTTGTAATAGATATCTTTGATTATGATTACTATTCTCTTTCTGATATAACTGGTGATTTTGTGGTAATATTGGATCATTTAGAAGATCCCCATAATTTTGGCTCAATTATACGGACTTGTGAATGTGCTGGCATAAAAGAAATTATTATTCCTAAAGATCGCAGTGTTTTAGTTAATGATACGGTTGTTAAAGTAAGTGTAGGTGCTATTAATCATGTGAAGATAATTTTAGTAAGTAATTTAGTTAATGCCATTAATAAATTAAAAGAAAAAGGTTATTTTATTTACGCAGCTGATATGCAAGGGGAAAACTATAGTGAAGTAAATTATAATGATAAAAAAGCATTAGTTATTGGTAATGAAGGAAAAGGAATAAGTGAGATCGTCAGAAAAAATAGTGATGTTATCGTAAGTATTCCAATGAAAGGAAAAATAAATAGTTTAAATGCCGCAGTATCGGCAGCAATACTAATTTATGGAATGAATAAAAATGATTAATGAAGAAATAAATGATAGTGAACTTATAATGCTTTATCGCGAAGATGATGAAAATGCCAAAAACTTAGCTTTTTATAAATATAAATTTATAATTGATATTTTGATTCGTAAATATCAAAGTTATTTAAAGAAATTAAATGTTGATTTTCAAGAGGTTTATAGCGAATGTACTATTGGCTTTAGTGATGCTTTAAGAAATTATCAAGATGAAAAAGAATCAAGTTTAGCAACATTTATTACCCTATGTGTGGAAAGAAGAATTTTAGGTTTAATTAGAAAATATAATCGTGATAAATATAAAAATCTTAATAATACTTATTCTTTGGATTTTGAAATTAATAATGATGGGGCCAATCTTTTAGATATATTAAGTGATGAAGGTGAGTTTGATCCTTTAAATAGTATTACCGAAACGGAAACATATCGGGAATTAGTAGCTAAAATAAAAGATAGATTAACTACTAGAGAATATGAAGTTTTTTGTTTAATGTCACGCGGATTAAATTATAAGGAAATTGCGGAAATCCTAAAGGCTACTCCTAAACAAATTGATAATACAATGCAAAGAATAAAAAATAAGATTCGAATAATTTTAAAAAATGATAATTAAAGTTTGGTTATAAATCAAACTTTTTTCTATCAGGATAAAGACATGAAAAATTTTAGTAAAGAGGATTAAAAGCCGAAAGTAAAAGGAATTTAATCCTTTTTTGACGA
>CANQYF010000008.1 GCA_947628075.1 uncultured Bacilli bacterium
CACCTCTTCCCATCCCGAACAGAGAAGTTAAGCACTAATACGCCGACGATAGTGAATGCGAAAATAGGTAGTTGCCTGCTTTTTTTTTGCCAAAATTTTAAACACAGTTGAATAACTATGTAAAAATACAATTTTATTACATATGGTACTTGTTCTAAAAGTACTTTTTATTTATAATTATAAATGGTGAGATTATGGAAATGAAATATATATCAAAAAATATTGATGACACTTTAACTTTAGCAGAAAATATTGAAAGCGAAAAGTTTCCAAATATGGTAATATGTTTAAATGGTGAACTTGGCAGTGGCAAAACAATTTTTGTTAAAGGTTTTGCTAAAGCTTTAGGAATTGAAGAGAACATTACAAGTCCTACTTTTAATATTATCAAAGAATATCCCATGGGTGAACTTCCCTTATATCATATGGATGTCTATAGATTAGATGAAATGGAAGAAGATATTGGTATAAGAGATTATTATAATAAAGGTGGCGTTACCATAATTGAATGGGCCGAACTTATTAAAGAAAGTTTACCAGAAGAAAGATTAGAAATTACTATTAAAATAGTTGATGAAAATACTAGGGTATTTGTTTTTAATCCATTAGGAAGTAAATACGAAGAATTATGTGAATCAATTCTATAGGGGGAAATAATGAATTTATTTATTGATACACATCTTAATGATGTAGTAATTATCTTACATGAAAATGGCAAGATAACAAATATGAAAAAAATTGAAAATAAGAAAGAAAACAGTAAATATATTATGCCATTAATTAAAGAAGTTTTAGACTCTAAAATTCCCGAATCTATTATTGTTGTAAATGGCCCAGGTTCTTTTACAGGAGTAAGATTAGGAGTAACTATTGCTAAAACCTTAGCGTTTACTTTGCAAATTCCAATAAGAACTATAACCTCATTAGAGTGTTTGAAAGTATGCTCTTTAGAAAATGAGGTTGCTTTTAGTGATAAAAACGGTTATTATATTGGTGTTTTTGATGAAAAAAATAATTTAAGTAATTATTCTTATTTATCAAATTCTGAATATCTTGAATATGTTAAAACTCATAATGTAGAAACGGACGTTACCATAGATTATTTAAAAGTTATAGAATACGCTATGCAAAAAGAAACTAAAAATCCACATGAAACAAATCCAATATATATTAAAAAAATAGATGTTGAAAAATGATAAGAAAAGCAAGAGTAGAAGATATCAAAATTATTAATGAATTTGGAAGTAAATTGATTACCGATTTTCCTAAAAAATATCATTTAGAAGATTATATAAAAAACTCTAGTTATATAATTTTAGTAAATGATACAGATAATCGTGTTAATGCTTTTTTAATCGTTTACCAAAATTATGATTTTTATGAATTAGAGGTAATTTTTGTTTCAGAAATGGATCGTGGTCATGGTATTGCAAGCAATTTAATGGAGTTTTTTATTAATAATTATGTTAAAGAAGGCGAAAGTATAATTTTAGAAGTTGCTGTTAATAATTTAAATGCTTTAAATTTATATAAAAAATTTAATTTTGAAATTATAAATAAACGCCAAAAATATTATCAGGATACGGATGCATATGTAATGAAGAAGGTGAAATAAATGAAAGATGTAAATATTTTAAGTATAGAAACATCATGTGATGAAACTAGTATTGCTATTGTTAAAAATGGTTGTGAAGTAGTAGCGTTAACAATTTTAACGCAAATGGATACTCATGCTAATTTTGGAGGAGTTGTACCCGAGATTGCTTCAAGAATGCATACTGAAAATATAACTATGGTTTTAGAAGAGACATTAAGAAAAGCTAATATGAAAGTAGAAGATTGTGACGCTATTGCGGTTACTTATACCCCGGGCTTATTAGGATCATTACTAGTAGGTATTGAATTTGCTAAAGTCCTTTCATATGTTTACAAAAAGCCATTAATTAAAGTAAATCATTTAGTTGGCCATATTTACGCTAATAAAATTGATAATAAATTAAAGTTTCCATGTCTTGCATTAGTTATAAGTGGGGGACATACGGAACTTATTAAAATGACTGGTGACTATGAATTTGAATTATTAGGTGAAACCCAAGATGATGCGATAGGAGAAGCTTTTGATAAAGTAGCAAGAGTTATTGGACTTCCTTATCCAGGGGGGCCAAATATAGAAAAATTAGCTAAAGAAGGAAAAAGAAGTTATAACCTTCCTCATCCTGTAAATGATGAAACTTATAATTTTAGTTATAGTGGTTTAAAAAGTAGTGTAATAAATTTAGTTAATAATGAAAAACAAAGAGGTCATGAGATAAATAAGGCGGATTTAGCTTGTTCATTTCAAACAACCGCTGTTGAAGAACTAACGAGAAAATTGGAATTAGCTTTAAAAAATACCGGAATTAAAAATGTAATTATTGCTGGAGGTGTTTCTGCCAATAAATATTTAAGGGGAGAAATAGCTAAACTATGTGAAAAATATGATGCTACTTTAAATTTACCAGAGTTTATTTATTGTACAGATAATGCAGCGATGATAGGAGCAGCAGCTTATCCTCTTTATTTGAAAGGCGAATTTGCAGATTTAGATTTAAATGCAGAATCAACTTCATCTATATGTTAATTCTTACTTTTTATAAGAGGAATATGTTTTATAATAACTTTTTCTGGATATACTTTATCTATTAACTTGCCTATACTTGTTAAAGGTTTAATATTATATTTTCTTAAATTTAATCTAGTAAGTGTTAAAAATGTTATTAATAAATCTAAAAATAATAAAATGGTAATCAATATAAATAAAATATTATTTAATTTAGATGTCATTTTTTCTAACTTAGGATTTAACCAAGGATAAATGTATTTTATCAAAATAGCTCCTAAAAATCCCCAGCCAATAATATATGGAATAGTTGTGTAGCCATTTAAATTTAAAAAGTAATTGCTATAATCCCAAAAGCAAATGCCAAACAATAAATGAACAATAAAACCATAACTATATTCAAATAATCCGCCAATAATTGAAGAATAGAGCCACAATCTAAAAAAATTTTTATTTTTCTTTTTAGATAACAATGCAATAAGTAGGATTATTCCAAAACCATAGACAGGATTAAAAGGTCCATATAAAACTGTTTGTCTTGATACCCACGTTTTATTAATTATAAAATTTAAAACTTCTTCATAACAGGCACCAAGAAAGGAACTAATTAAAAAGATAATAACTATTTTTTTAAAGATTAATTTATAATAATTATTTATTTTCATCATAATATAGTTTGATATTATCTGGATAAATTATTCTGTAATTTTACAAAGACAAAGAAATATGTTATAATACCCATACATGGGGTAGTTTGGTTTCGACATGTAATACTAGATATGATTGCAAGTGGTAGGCATACCTTAAATGCAATAAAAAAATAAATAACGAAACTAATTATAGTTTTGCTCCACAATACGCTTAGAATAAACGCGTAGGAGAACTTTATATATGTTTTTCTTGTAGAATGTATATAAGGGTAATGAATACAAGATATACTATTTTATTTGATTAATGTAAAATAATGAAAAATTTAATTAATCTCGTTATATAGAAAATGTGTTGGAGTTGTCTATACAATAAAATAAATTCCAACTAAACTTGTAGATATCATATAATAGATTATATTGGACAGGAGTTCGAATCTCCTCTACTCCACCAGATTGATATTGATACTCGGAAAAATTCGGGTTAAATAGAGCCATAGGAAAACGACTTGTAAAGAAGTCGTTTTATGTTTTTTTGACATATTCATCATAACAATATGTTTATAAATAGTTTGTTAATTATAAATAATAACTTTTATATTGTCAAAGAAAAATACGCGTATGATCTATATAATTTCCATAGATAAAATTTAAATGACTAATAACTCTAATTAAATATTAATATTGAATTTACCAATTGTTGTTATATAATAATATTCAAGAAAGGAGTAATGATGTGATAGAGCATTTAGAAAATATAATTAATGATATTGCTTTAATAAAAAAAACAAATAAATATAATTTAGAACATGTTGATATCACTTTTTTAGAAAATTGTATTGTTGAACTAAAAATGAAACTTGAGGAAATAATAGATTTGGAAAAAGTTAAAATGATATCAAAAATTATTTATCAATTAAATATAGATAATACATTTTCTGAACTTACTGATCACATTAGTAATGAATTTTATGCTTTTGAATTTATGCTAGAGCAAAAAATCAAAGAAGGAGAATTATAAATGGGAGAAAAAGATAAGTATGGATACAAACATGATGATGGTCATTATTCAAAAATGACAGGGAACGAAACTAATTCATCATATTCAATATATGATAAAAATCCATCTGAAAAAGGTCATTCAGCTACTCATATTAACATTAATACAGATACTGGAAAGGGATCAATAGTAGAACATGGATCTGATGGCAAAACCACAAAAACAGATACAAGTTGTTATCTAACTTCTGCTTGTATGAAATTCTATCAAGAACAATTTGATGATAACTGTTATGAATTAAGCGTTTTAAGATGGTTTAGAGATAATTTTGTTCCAAAAGAAGATATAGAACATTATTATGAAATTGCACCAGTAATAGTTGAGGCAATTAATAAAGAAGAAAAAAGTAACCTTATTTATGACTATATTTATGATAATGTTGTTGATTATTGTGTCACAAAAATAGAAAACGGAAAATATGATGAAGCATATTCAAGATATAAAAATAGTATTTTATGTTTCGAAGAACAATTTGCAAAGCCACTTTTAGAACAAAAGCTTTTAGAAACATTAAAAAAAGTTAGAGCATAATAAAAAAACTGTTAGTAATGCTATAAAATTAACTAACAGTTTTTAATTTAAAATATATTTTTAAGATTTAAGAACATCTTTACTAAAATTATAGAAAAGAGGAATAAGCTTAGTAATTAATTCGTGATCTTCCATTTGATTTAATTCTAATAATGAATCATCAGCATCTATTTTTACAATCTTTATATTACTATGATTATTTATGTCTACTAAATAAAGATAACAAGTATTTTTATAATCTACTTTACTAGCCACAACATATTTATTATCATCACTTAAAGTAATAATATCTTGATATTCAATTTTCATTTATTTTTTTCTTTCTCTTTTTAATTCTGGTTCATCATATTCTTTTAATTCAATTTTATCTTTTTTTAAATTTTTAAAATTAAAAATCATATTTTTGCAATTATTAATTGCAGTATATATACCACCCAATATTGTTAGAATTGAAACTGAAAAACCTAAGCTTTTGAAATTAATAAGCATGTAATCACCAAAATCAATATTTTCTATATCTTTAAAAGGATGCATTGCACTTTCCCATAATAAAGAGCAACCTAATATACCAATACCAACAGCTAAAGCACTTGCTCCTAATAAAAGAGTATCTTTATGAATATATTCTTTATCTTTTTCTATCTTTTTTACTAAGAATTTTTTTCTTTCAATCTTTTCTTCTTCCATAGTAATCTCCTTTAATTAAATGTTATTATAACATTCAACACCTTAATTAGTAAATGTTTTTATTAATAAAAAAAGAAAAGAGAATAATCCTTTCTCTAATGATTACATAATATAGTGACTTTGTCATTTTTATCAATAGAAAGTAACGCAACATCTTCTATTTTTTGCTTTTTTTCTTTTAAAAATTTATTGAGCCAAGTTACTGACTTTTTAGCTTTTTTTAATTCATTTTCATTAAGAATACCATCTAAAATAACTAAGTAATTAACAGTTTGTTTTTTAGCACTTTTTTGAATATTGTTTTTTAAATCTTTACTTGTAACTGGTTGGGATTGGCCTTTTAAAAGAATGGATATATCACCAGATGGCTCTAAAATGACACATTCCAATTCATTAATATCAAAACATCCTTTTAAACGACAATTTTCTAATACTTTAGCAACACTTAATTTGGCTATTTCCAAATTAGTATAATTAAAATTGTTATTTTCGAATAAAACTAAAGGTTCACCATCAATTATTTCTTCCATTGTATGATTATGGTAAGAAAGAAGAGAGGCAAAATAACCTATAAAACCAAATACTATCAAAGCAATGATACCATCATAAATAGGAGTATCAACACTTATGATGGCATCAGCAGTAATTGAACCAATAGTAATACTTAAAATATAATCGTATAATGTTAAATTCTTTATTTGTTTTTTGCCTAAAATTTTAACTAATATAAAAAGTATTATAAACATAATTATTGATCTTAATACAATTTCCATATTATCACCAATATTTAATATGTACCAAAAAAATCAAATTATGAGTTTTAACCCATTACTTGACCACCATTATTATGAATTACTTGACCAGTTACATAACTAGAATCATCGCTGGCTAAAAAAACAAAAGTTGGAGCAAGTTCATAAGGCATTGCTCCTCGTGCCATCGCCGCATCAGATCCCAAAGAAGGAATTTTTTCTTTAACCCAACAAGCAGGTTGTAAAGGTGTCCAAAAAAATCCTGGTGCGATAGCGTTTACTCGAATATTTTTAAGAGCTAAATTTCTAGCTAAGGCTCTTGTAAAACCTACAATAGCGCATTTAGTGGTAACATAGTCAATTAGTTGAGGATCACCATAAAAAGCAGTAATTGATGATAAATTAATAATTGAATCACCTGACTTTAAAAAGGGTAATACTTCTTTAGTTAAATAAAACATTCCATAAATGTTTCTTTCATTGTCCAATCAAATTGTTCATCACTTATTTTGGTAAAGTCATCTTGTTGATATTGAACTCCAGCATTATTAACTAAAATATTAATTTTTCCAAATCTTTCTAAAGTTTTTTCAACTATTTTTTTACAAAAATTCTTATCAGTAATATCACCTTCAATTAAAAGACATTCTCCTCCTAATTTATTGATATATTCTTTGGTTTCTTGAGCATCAATATATTCGTTATAGTAAGGGATTACTACTTTTGCCCCTTCTTTTACAAACGCAATTGCACAAGCTCTACCTAGACCGCTGTCACCACCGGTAATAATTGCCACTTTATCCTTTAATTTACCACTACCTTTGTAATTGGGGTTATCAAATATTGGCCTTGGTTCCATAATATATTCTAATCCTGGTTGTCTTTTTTGTTCTTGAGCGGGTGCTAGTATCTTATACTTAGTACTAGCTATCCCAATGTCATTATAATAATTATAAAATTTGTTGCCAAACTTATAGTCATATTCCATATATTTTCCTCCATTTATACTATATGATTTAAATTAAATATGGTCTATTCCAATAAATGATTCCAAAAAAATTGCTAAAAATAAAAAAACATTATAAAATATATCTAAGGTGATGCGAAATGGGAAAAGTTTATGATCGTGTAATTAGATTTAAAAACAAATTTCCAGGAGGAATTGCTTGGCGTATCAAGAAACATTCTCAAGTAGTTGAAGAATATATTAATCCCGACGAAGAAGTATTATATGCTTTTTGTGCCCAAAAAAACGAAAAATTTACTGAATTGTTTAATACTTATGCTTTTGTTTTAACTAATAAAAGAATTTTATTAGGAAGAAAAAGATTAATGTGGGGTAGCCTTTTAAATACAATAACACCAGATTTATACAATGATATGCAAGTTTATAAAGGATTAATATGGGGAAAAATTACAATTGATACGATAAAAGAAAAAATTGTGATTTCTAATCTACCTAAAAAATCACTAGATGAAATTGAAACTAATATATCTGAGCAAATGATGGAAGCGAAAAAGAAGTATCAAAATGAGAAAAAAGATTAAATTAATTGTATTACTTTTAATTTTATTATTAGGCTTTACCACATTTTTATTTATAATTTATAGTCAAAAAGACTATGAAACAAATTATAATGTGCGCGGTTATAAAATTATAGAAAAATATGATAAAAATAAATCTTATTATGTTTTTCTTATTGCTAAAAATAATATTACCTATCCGTATATAATTGAAAATAAAAGTTTTATTAAAAGAGATTTAATAACTGATATAAAAATTTATAATAAAGAAAATGAAGAATGTATTATGCCAATAAGTGATAAACTTAAGTTCTATCCATTATGTAGTGATGGGGATAATATGTATACTCATAATTTGAGTAATGTTGAAACTCTTTATGAATATCAAAAATATCAAAATGTAGATACTAGTTTTAATGATACTAAAATTAATTTTTTAAATAATTTATATTTTGCTATATATGATTATCAAGGTTTTAATTTAATAAATACAAAAGATAATAAAAATATTAAATTATTTCAAAATGATGTTTATAATCTTAACTTAATTTATCAAATGCAAGATAATTTAATTATTCCTGATTATAATGAAAATCATTATTTTAAAAAATTCAATATTTTAAATATTAAAACCGGAAAATTGAAAGAAATAAAATCTGATTTTTCCATTTCTTTTAACAGTGTTTTCCTAGGAGATTATAAAAATAAAATATATTTATTAGATCAAAAAGAAGAAGCTGAATATGAAATTGATTTAAAAAAGGAAATAATAAAAAAAGTAGATTTTAAAATTTTACAAAATAATAAATGGGTAAAAAAGACATATAAACAAATAATTAAAGATAATTTAAATTTTTTAACCCAAAATAAAATAGACTATGAAGTAATAGATAATACTTTATATAAAAAGATAGAAAATATTTTAGTTAAAATATCTAATTTAAATGTTACTAAAATTATTTATAATGCTAATGATACGATTTATTATTTAAGTGAAATGAACTTATATATGTATAATGAAATATATGGTGAAGTCTTACTATTAAGTAATTTTGAATGGAATTTTAATAATAACAATATAATATTTTTATCTGAATAACACTTTTATGGTTTTTTCATACCTTATATTAGAGGTGGAAAAATGTTTGAAAGTTATCGTTTAGGAAAAGATGAAGATTTAGCTAAAGTAGCTGAAAAATATAATACAACAGTCAAAATTTTGCAAGATATTAATAATCTGTATTTTTTAGATAGTTTAAGAGAAGGTATGGAGATCATTGTACCTAAAGAGAGTAAAGATTATTTTAATTATTATGTAGTTGAAAAAGGTGATAATCTTTATGGAATTGCTAGAAAATATAATATTAATCCCGAACTTTTAGCTAGTATGAACGGACTTAATATGGAAGATTATATTTATCCTAATCAACAAATATTGATTCCTAAAAATGGTTATTCTTATTATATAACTGCTGATGGTGATACTTTAGATGAAGTAATTAAAGTATTTGGCAGTAATAAAGATAAATTTTTAAAGGAAAACGGAACAATATATTTAATGGCAGGGCAATTACTTGTCAATAAAAAATAAGAAGGTAAACTAGAAAATATAAATATCTAGTTTATTTTTTTTGAATTTACAAAAATATTACTTTTTGCTAAAATTAAAAGGGAGACTAGTTATGATATTAAGAAAACCATATGCATTTTTAATAAAATACTTTAGAATAATAAATGGCATTTTATCTTTATTAGCTATTTATATTGTTTATCGTGTTTATAATGTAGCAACTTTTTTTAATGAATACATTAGTAATAATTATACTGGTAGTTTTTATTCTGGCTTTGCAGGTGAATATATTTCTTCTTTTAGTTATTTTATTATTATATTAATTTTAATTGGTCTTTTAGTTATTCTTTTATTATTTATTTATAAAAAGAAACCCTTAAAAGCTTATGCAGTTCCTTTTGCTTTTTATATATTGTTAATTATCTTCTTCACAGTGATGAAAGATATAATGACTAGTCTAGAAAGCACTACTTTAACTGCCCAAACAATAAGGGTTTGTCGTGATATATCATTTCTAGTTATAGTACCTCAAATTGGATTTATTATATTATTTTTAATTCGGGCTTTAGGGTTTAATAAAAGCTTAAATTTTGAAGCTGATTTAAAAGAGTTAGAGATAGACGCTAGTGATAACGAAGAAGTTGAAATAACTTTTAATAATGATGGAACAAAAATTAAAAGATTCTTTAGAAGGTATAAAAGAGAATTTAGTTATTATTTGAAAGAAAATAAATTTATTATTATATGTGTAATAATTGTTTTAGGAATAGGATTTTTAGGATATTTATTTTATCCTCGGGAAAAAGACCAAAAATATATTCAAGGAGATACCTTTGCAGTGGGAGGAGTCACCTATAAGCTAGAGGATAGTATAATTACTAATTTGGATTATAAAGGTGATATCATTAATTCAAATAATTATTATTTAGTAGTTAAATTATATATTGAAAATAATCAAGAAAATGATTCTTTATTTGATGCTAATAACTTTAGACTAGAAGTTGGAAAAGATATTTTGTATCCACAAAAATATAAGGGATCATATTTTATCGATTATGCCGCTAGTAATATTAAAAATACTATCAAAGCAAAAAATAAATATTATTATCCATTAGTATATGAAATTTCCAAAGATGATATTAAAAATAGTTATGTAATTAGAATCAATAATGGTTTAAAAAATAAAGGTAATATGCAAGTTGCAAAACTTAATTATATTACTATTAATCCAACTAGAATAGATCAAATTATAAAAGAAAATGAATATATTGTTAATGAGAAGGCTTTATTAAACAATTCTAATTTAAATAATTCTTCTTTTATGGTAACTAATTTTGAAATAACCAATAAATATATTTACGATTATGAAATGTGTGAATATGGAATATGTAATAATTATAAAAATCAAGTCAGTGTTAATTACTTAAATAATGATCGAACTCTTTTAGTATTAGATTATGATTTTAATCTTGATCAAGATTGTCCATATTATAAATATTCAAAAACGTTAGAGTCATTTATTAATAATTTTGTTAAGATAAAGTATAAATATAATGAAGAAGAAATTTATGGGACAGTTAGTAATGTTACACCAAATAATTTAGAAAATAAAATTATTTTAGAAGTAAGTAAAGATATTGAAGAGGCAGAAGAAGTATCTTTAATAATAAGAGTTAGAAATAAAGAATACAGTATTAAATTAAAATAGTTTTTGATTAAATTTGTTTAGTATTTCTTGTAAATCTTTGGGATTATCATGTAAATTTTTATAATAATTAGATAAGAAGGTGTTATAATACGCCTTTTTATTTTCTAAATATTTAATTTTAAATAAAGAACTTAAATAGCAAATTCGGGAATATTTTTTTTCAATTGGTTTGATATTTTTTAAATAATATTGGTATGCGTTCATAGTATCACTTTGTTCCTTAGTGAATATTATACCATAAAAGGGACATAATAGTTACCGGACTTATTAGTTTTTTAATGGGAAAATTATTATGGTGATAAAATGACTACTTTTAAAAGAAAATTTAAGTTTGATCCCAATATTAGGAAAAATATTTCAGAAAATATTAAAAAGTATCGTAAATTAAATGGAATAACCCAAGAACAATTAGCAGTAGATGTTGGTGTTTCTTATGATTTTATGCGAAGGCTAGAATTTACTAAAGGAAAAGTAGGTTGTTCAATTGATACTCTATATAAAATATCAGTTGTATTAAATACAAGAATAGATAAATTTTTTGAATAAAGTAATAACTTAAAAAGTATGTGGTATAATAATACAAGGTGATATAATGGAAAACGAATATATTGAATTATTATTAAAACGCTGTTTAAAAGTTAATAAAAATACACCTCTTTTTATAAGTTATCCTAAAATTATTAATAATTTTGTTAATAAGTTAGTACGTTACGCTAAAAAAATAGGTTTAACTGATATATACTTAGATGAAATTGATTCATATGATATCCATAATAAATTAAAGAAAATGAGTTTAAAAAAGATGGAAGAAAGTCCACTTTTTAATTGTAAAAAATGGGACGAATATGCTAAAAAGGATGCTGCTTTTTTAATGTTAGAAAGTGAAATACCGCATTTAATGGATGATGTTCTTGCTTCTAAAATTGCTAAGTCGGCATATTTAAAAAGTACTTCGAAGCCAATTTATAAAGAAAAACAATTGAAATCAGAATTAGCGTGGTGTATTGCTTGTGTTCCTAATATCAAATGGGCGCAAGATATTTTTAAAGAAGAAAAATTACCTTTAAAAAAATTTTGGCAAGTAATATTTGATATTTGTATGATTGATGGTCATGCGATTGAAAATTGGAATAACTTTTTAAAAAATCAAAAAAATATTCAGGATAAATTAAATGCTTTAAAAATAACAAAATTATATTATAAAAATTCTCTAGGTACAGATTTGGAAATCACTTTATCTGAAGAAGCTTTATGGGCATCTGCCAGCAGTGGTAAATGGATAGTTAATCTGCCAAGTTATGAAATATTCACATCTCCTAATTATAAAGAAACCAAAGGAGTAGTGTACGCTACTAAACCATTAATGTATTCAGGAAAATTAATTAGTGATTTTTATATTAAATTTGATAAAGGTAAAGCCATTAGTTATGATGCTAAAGAAGGTAAAGATGTTCTAAAAGATATAATTAATGGTGATAAATTATCTAGTTTTTTAGGAGAAGTGGCTCTTGTAAATTATGATTCACCTATTTCTAATACTAATTTGTTATTTAAAAGTACTTTGATTGATGAAAATGCTTCTTGCCATTTAGCTTTAGGATCTGGCTTTTTAGAATGTATTTCTAATGGCAATAAACTAAGTGATAAAGAACTTGATGCAATCGGTTTAAATAGTTCTAAAAATCATGTAGATTTTATGATTGGATCTAAAGATTTAACAATTGAAGCTGATACTAAAGATGGACATATAACAATAATGAAAAATGGAAATTTAACTATATAATTTGTATTTTCATAAATAATATTAAACTTTAATATAATGTATAAATGATTAATAGTTTGACAAAGAGATAATGCTTATTGTAAAATACTATTGTTAAGCAATTAATTGTGGAGCCGTAGCCAAGTGGCTAAGGCGTGGGTCTGCAACACCCTGATCGCCGGTTCAAATCCGGCCGGCTCCTCCACGGTAAAATAAGGGAATTATCCAGATAAAGATAGTTCTTTTTTTATTTTACTGCCGGATTACTGACGGATTTAGAAAAAATTTTTTAAAAAAACACCTTATATATCAAAATCATTTAAGAGTTCCAATCCCAAAAAGCGTTCTATAGCCGTAAAACTTGACAAAACTATAAAAATGTTATGTTAATACAAGAAAAATATTTAAATAAATTAATAGAAAGTAAAGACCTTAATTTAATTAAAGTTATAGTGGGAGTTCGAAGATCAGGAAAAAGCACATTATTACTTCAATACAAAGATTATTTATTAACTCAAAAAATAAAAAAGACAAATATTATTTATATGAATTTTGAAAGTGCCGATAAAGTGCCGATTTTTATGATATTAAGGATTATAAAGATTTATATAAATATATAAAAGAAAAAATTAGATGGAGTTACAAATATTACCTATAATGTTCTAGATGAAGAAAATAGTTTTATATCTTTATCATCAACTCTTATACCTATGATTATTGCATTACTATATTATTGTAATGATCTAAGTATAGTAGAAGATATTTTAAAAACTAGTCCACAATATAGTATAAGAACAAATTATTTATACGAAGTATTAATTGGATATGAGAGTAGTAATGAAGACATAGTAGGACCGCAAGAAATAAATTCTTTTTTAGATGAAGTATATAAAAATATACTTTTTTTCCAACGATGCTTGGAAACTCTAACGTTTACGAAATATTAGGAGGTTATGAAACTAGTTCAGCAACACATTTCTTAGAATCTACTATGGCAGAGGCAGGATTATTTATTCCTGTAGTTCATGATAAATATGAATATTGTCATGGAAGCAGTAATTTAAATTATGAATATTCAAACAATTTAATATTCTTTGATAATGATACAGAATTGGATAAATACTATAAGGAAATATTAAAAGAACAGTATAGAAATATAATAAGTATTAAAAGAAAATATAATGATAATATAATAAATGATTATTATTTAACTTATATAAGTATGATGCTTTGTAAAGAATTTGCTAAAAGTTTAGGTAAAGATTTATCGTTAGTTAAATATTCACTATTAGTAAAAAAATTATATAGATACAAAGGAAAAATGTAATATGGTAAACTTAATTACATAACTGGAAATTATGGTAATTATATTTTTGTAAAAGTTTCTACAATCGCTCCATGTTGAATTTCTTAGGATTCGTTTTTATTGCCGGAAAATTACCAAATATAGATTTTTAATTATAAAAATATTCACATTTATTTTATACTAACTAATAATTAATAATCATGTTTTTGCTTTTTTGCTACTTCATATTTTCCATCAAAATTCCAAATATTAAGTTTTCCTTTAGCAGGTATTGGATAAATAGGCTCTATATTTTGAAACACCCAGGCATATCTACCTACTTCATAGAATCCACATGCATACTCGATAGAATCTTTTTTGATTCCACTAATAAATTTTTCATCCATATAAATGCAATCAACTAATGTTCCTTTACTAATTATATTTCCGTAATGCATATCTAATCCCTGAATTAAATTTAATATAGTATCGTTTATAAGAAATTCTTTAGCTAAGCTTTTACCACTGGCATGTATAAATAATTCTCCTCTATAATTAGTTTTCCAACTTCTTGTTTCAATTTTTTTAATACCATTCATTATTAAAGTTGCAAATGGTTCTTTGATACTTATGACCTTCATAATTACCTCATATATTATATAAACATTATAACATATTTTAATAGAATTTTTTACTTATTCAATGTAAAATTAGTCAATCGTTATTTCACAATATATAATTATATTAGTTGGTAGTTATTACTACCTATTATTAAATATGAGAAAAGTGATTTGACATCTTCTCTACATGTTCCATGGAATTGAAGTAGTTGAGTTGTTTTTCTCAACTTTTTAAATGTATATTTTTTAATTTTTATCATATAATAAAAATAGAATGTTGTTATCTTGTAGACTTATGTTGTTAATATGTTGACAGATGGTTTAAAAAAAGTTATTATTAATACGGAAGAAAAGAGGTGTTATAAGATGGAAACATTAACAAGCGCCATCAACGTACAAGTGGATGCAAGAGATAAGGAGCAAGCCACTAATATTTTAAAAGATTTAGGCATTAATATGAGTACATTTATAAATATGGCAATAAAACAAGTGATAAAAAAGGATGGATTACCATTTGAAGTAACTAATCCTAAGCCTAGTAATGAATTATTAGAGGCCTTAAAAGAGGGCGAAGATATTATTCAAGAAATTAGAGATGGTAAAAGAACAGGATATAATAACGTTAATGAAATGTTGAGGGCCATTATAAATGATTAACTTTGATTTAGATACTAAATATAAAATTGATTTTACAAGTAATTTTAAAAATCAATTAAAAAAAATTATAAAACAAAATAAAGATATAAATGAATTATTAGAAGTTATTACAAAACTAGCAAATTTAGAGACCTTAGATTCTAAATATCGTAACCATAATTTAATAAATGATAAAACATATAAAGATTGTTCTGAATGTCATATTCAGCCTGATTGGTTACTTATTTATAAATATGTTGATGATAAACTGGTTTTAGTTTTATTTGCCATTGGTAGCCATAGCGAATTGTTCAGGTAATAAGTTGTATTTGTAGATTTTCATTAATACATCAGTTTTTCTATACGCTTCAATGTAAAATAAGGGAATTATCAATATAAAGATAGTTCTTTTTTTTATTTACTGATGGATTGCTGACAAGCGCAGAAAAAAATCCTCAGCTGTAAGACCTGACAAATTTATAAAAAAATACAAGTTGTAAATTTTATTAACATCTTAATTTGAAAGTTCTCCTAGCCATTAATTAAAGTGACATCTTTTAAATGAAAGAATAATTTATTATAAAAAATGCAATTAAATATCTAAATTTGTTGTATAATTTTTATAGTGATTATTTTTAATCTATAAGATTTTATTTTAAGGGAGTAAGTAATGAAAAAGAAAAAGATATTATTAATAAGTTTAATAAGTTTAATAAGTATAATATTTGGTTGTTTAATTTTAGGATTGATAATATTTGGCCAATATAGAAACAATAATTCTAATGTAAGTTCTAATCAAGAGATAATTTTCCAAAAAGATTTAAATTTTGAAATAAATAGTGTTATTAAAGTTGAAGATTTGATTGAAAATCATCGAGACTTAGAAATATTAAATAATGATGAATTAATTGATACAAGTTCTTTAGGGGAAAAGAATATCATCGTAAAATATAGAGAAGGTAATGTAGAAACTAAAAAGAAAGTATTAATTAAAATTGTTGATACGGAAGAACCAACAATTGAATTTAATAAAGAACTTACAACTGAAAAAGGCATTAGTATTGATTTATTAGAAAATGTAAAAGTTAATGATAATTCAAAGGAAGAGATTACAGCTTTTGTTGAAGGTGAATATAGCTTTGATAAAGAAGGAGAATATACTCTTAAATATGTTGCCATTGATAGTAGTGGTAATCGTCGGGAAGAAGAGTTTATTCTTAAAGTAAATAAAAAGGCAAGTACTAATACCAGTACAAATAATAATTCTAATACTAAAAAGTTAATTAATAAAGAAACCTATGAAGAAGAAACTATCAATAAAGAAAAATATGGCACTAAATTTTTAACTGTAAAAACATATGAAAAAAGGACTTATAGTGATGGATCAGTAGAAACAAAATTAATTTCTACTAAAAACAAAATGGATACGAGTGGTTATAATGGCAATACCGAAGTATTAACTAGTGAAGCTAAAAAGATAGTAGAAGAAAATAAAACAATATATGAAAATTTACTTCGTTTAGTTAATAACTACCGAAGTGAAGTAGAAAGCGAGCCTTTAACTCTTGACTATGATTTATCTGTTGCTGCGACGGTAAGAGCTTTAGAAATGGCCTATACTAATCATTTAGATCCAAATCATACAAGACCAAATGGTGAAGATTGTTTTACAGTTTTAGATGAATTAAAAATAAATATTTCGGGTGCTGTAGGGGAAAATATTGCGGCGGGGCAAAAAGATGAACAAGCTGTCGCAATCGCGTGGCGTAATTCGGAAGGACATTATAGAAACATGATTAAACCTACTTATAAGAAAATTGGTTTAGGTATGGTTAAATTAAGTGGAACATCATATGGTATATTCTGGGCGCAAATATTTACTTCTTAAATTTCTAATAAATTTAGTAATTGCAACTAAAATTCAACAAAAAACAACTAAAAGTTGGTAGTTGCAATTAACATAATATAATAAAATGTTAACGAGGTGAGAAAATGAACTTTGGTGAAAAGTTAACTAAGTTAAGAAAAGATAAGGGGTTAAGTCAAGAAGAATTAGCCCAAGAATTAAATGTCTCAAGACAAGCTGTTTCAAAATGGGAATCAAATAGCTCTTATCCCGAAACAGATAAAATAATCCAAATTTGTAAAATATTTAATATAAGTATGGATGAAGTAATTGGCTTAAAAGAAAGCAAAGAAAAAAATACTAAAAATCATTTTGAAACATTTAATAAATTTACCAATGAATTTATTAGTGGTATTAAAATGTTTTATAAAATGACTTTTAAACAAAAATTAAAATGTTTATTTGAAATGTTTTTCTATTTTTGTATTATTACTATTTTATTTATTATTGTTTATTTTGCTTTGGAATCAATTATATATAATGTTTTATCAATTTTGCCATATCGAATATTTTCTTCCGTAAATAATATTTTAGAAGGATTAAGTGTTCTTATATATTTTGTAATAACAAGTTATCTATTAATAAAATTATATAAGATAAGATACTTAGATTATTATGAAGAAAGTGAAAATAAAGTTGAATATAAGTGCGACAATGAGCCGATTGTACTTAATAAAAAAGAAGAAAAAATAATAATAAGAGATTCAAAAAATGATTTTAATCCATTTTCATGGTTTAAAATGATATGTAAAATATTACTTAAAATGTTTTTATTCTTTTTAACATTACCAGTAGCAATTATTTTTGTTATTTTAATTGCCTGTATAATTTTTATTATTTATTACATTAATAATGGTGTAATTTTACTTTATGTTGTTTTAGGATTATTGGGCTTTTTATTACTTAGTTATTTATTTTTAGAAATATTTATTAAATTAATATTTGATATGGATTTAAAACCTAAAAAATTATTAATTATAACAATAATATCATTAATTTTAATAGGACTTAACAGTGGCTTATTTGTTGGTGAATTATCTAAATTTAAAATAACTTATAATAAAACCTATAGTGAAAAAGTTAAAGAAGAAATAATTCCTTATGAAGAAAATATGATTATAGAATATCTTTTTCATAATAATACATCCATTGTATATGAAGACCGTGACGATATATTAGTGGAATTCTATGTCAATAATTCTAAATTTATCGATGTTTCAACATATAAATATCGGGATAATTACTATAATAGAAAATTGTTTACGATATATGATTATGAAATAAATAATAAAATTAATAATTTAAGTTTAAATGATATAATTAATTTATTTTTAAATAATATTAAAAATAAAAATATTGTTCTTTACGATGATTATGCTAAAATTGTAATACATATATCGGAAGATAATTATAATACAATTATAAATAATGCTAAAATTTATAATACATATGAATAAAATCCTTTAAAGGATTTTTTTAGTTTTGTTGAATTCCGGATAATCTTATGCTATACTTTAATTTAGAATAAGGAGATACTTAAATGAGTAAAAAGGTGGAGAAAACAATCGATGATAAAGAAGATCAAGAAATAAGAAATATAGCTTATTTTAATAATTCTTCGCAAGTAGTACTATTAATAGTTTTAATTATTTTATTTGGTTTTACTTTTTTTTGCACTTTAACATATATAGGTGATTATTATAAAAATAAAAATGATTTAAATAATAATTCGGAAATAATAAATATAAACACTAATAAAAGTAATGCCACTATCATTAATAATTCTAAAATTTATAAAAAAATTAGTGAACAAGATATAAACAAAGATGAGAATATTGTTTTAGAAAATAAATCAGAAATAGAATTTTCAACTAATAAAAACAGTCTTACTGATGGTGTAGTTTATTTTGACGTTAAATATAATATCACCAAAAATGATTTTACTTATCATGCGGTAGCGACTAATAAAAGTGATGTTTTAGTTAAATTTTATTATTCATATGATGGAAAAGAATGGCAAAGTATTAAAAATGTAATTTCGGTTAATGACAGTACTTTAAGTCCATTAATGGGTGGTTATTATGATATAGCTGGTTTGCGAGGAACTTTAAGAGTATCTACTAATAATAGTTTAACTAGTAAACCAAAAGAAAGTACGAAAATGTATTGGAAATGTGAAACTTATATAGTAAATAATGAGGAAAATTTAGGTAAAGAACTAGCAGCAGAATTTAAAATAGAATATAAAGATAATGACTAATATTTAATATTATTATTGTTAAAGATTTAAAATTTTTATATAATAAATTTAGAATAGGAAAGAGTTGTATGGATAAAAAAGAAGAATCACATTACAATTTTAAAGGATTATTTAAATATCTTTCAACTGTAATTAGTTGGACTATTTTTGTTTTGCTTGTAATTGTGGGAATTTTATTAATATATTACTACATTTCATTAAAACTTTATGAAACAAAAGGTCAAAAATATGAGCCTGCTTTTTCAGTTTATACAATTGTGTCACCAAGTATGGAATCTACAATTAGTGTATATGATGTAATTATAAATACAAGAGTAGATAATAAAGATGATATAGAAATAGGGGATGTTATAACATTTATTTCTACTTGGCAAGTTACATATGGTATGACTATTACTCACCGGGTAGTAGGAGTTAAAGAATTAGATGATGGTTCTAGATGTTTTATAACAAGAGGAGATAATAATACGCAAGATGATCAAGCTTGTGTCAAAGAAAGCAATGTTATTGGGAAAGTTAAAGCGGTTATACCTGGTTTAGGGAAATTACAATTCTTCTTATCAAGTGCGCTTGGTTGGGTATTAATAATTATAATTCCAGCATTATATATAATTGTTAAAGATATAATAAAAATTATTAAATTAGCTAAAGACGATGATAAGGGGAAATCTAAAAAAAAGGATAAAAGTAAAAATTAACTTGAAGACAATTTATTTGAATAAGTAAGAATGAATTTCATATATAAATTTGCTATTAGTTAGTTCTTTACTTTTTTAATTTCTTGCTTTATAATTTTTAATGAAAAGGAAGTGTTTATTATGGAATTAAAAGGATCTAAAACGGAAAGTAATTTAATGGCGGCTTTTGCTGGTGAAAGTCAAGCACGTAATAAATATACTTATTATGCTAGTAAAGCTAGAAAAGATGGTTATGAACAAATCGCCGCAATTTTTGAAGAAACGGCAAATAATGAAAAAGAACATGCTAAAATATGGTTTAAAGAGCTACATGGAGGCGATGTGCCTGATACTCATACAAATTTAGAAGATGCTGCCGCTGGTGAAAATTATGAATGGACAGATATGTATCAAGAATTTGCTAAAGTAGCAAAAGAAGAAGGCTTTGATCGTATTGCTAATCTTTTTGAAAGTGTTGGTAAAATCGAAAAAGAGCATGAAGAAAGATATAGAAAACTTATTACTAATATAGACGAAGGTTTAGTATTCTCAAGTGAAGGAGATACAATTTGGGTATGTCGCAACTGTGGACATGTAGTTGTGGGTAAGAAAGCTCCAGAAATTTGTCCTGTTTGTAAACATGCTAAAAGTTATTTTGAAAGAAAAGCTGAAAATTATTAATAAAAAATACGTTGATTTAATATAAGTAGTTTTATTAATCTTAAGAAGAGAAAAAATACAAATGGTGGAAGTATTTTTAGATAATTAATAAAATCGAAATTCAATTAATGAGTATTTTATGAGTGATTCTCAATACGAATTAAAAGAGTATGATTAATTCATAAATAAAGGTGGTACCGCGGATAATTATTCGTCCTTTGCATCTTATTTATGAATTTTTTCTATAGAAGAGGGAGATTATGCAAAAAGAACAAATAGAAAATTTAAAAAACGAATTAAAAACGGCATTTAATGATATTAACACTTTAAATGAATTAGAAAACAAAAAAGTAGAATATATGGGTAAGAATGGCAAAATAACTCTTTTAGGTGGTATGATTAAAGATATTCCCAATGAAGAAAAAAAAGAATTTGGGATGAATTTAAATGAATTAAAGAATATCTTTAATGAAAACTATGATAAAATTAAAAAAGAGTTAGAAGAACGGATAATTAATGAAAAATTAGCTAAAGAAGCGGTAGATGTTAGTTTACCAGGAACTAAAATAAATAATGGAGCTCCCAATATTTTAGAAAAAATTATTGAAGAAGTTGAAAGTGTATTTATGTCAATGGGTTATGATGTTGTTGATGGCCCTGAAATAGAGGAAGATCATTATAATTTTGAGCTTTTAAACATTCCCAAAGGACATCCAGCAAGAGATGCTCAAGATACCTTTTATGTTAAAGGCGAAGATTATTTATTACGTAGTCAAACGAGTCCAGTTCAAGCCAGAGTAATGCTTGCAAGTGGAGGAAATAAACCCATTAGAATGATTTGTCCAGGTAAAACTTATAGAAGAGATGCTGATGACGCAACTCATTCTCATCAATTTATGCAAATTGAAGGATTACTTGTGGATAAAGATGTTAGTTTATCTGATTTAAAAGGAACTTTTGATGTAATTGCTAAAAAGTTATTTGGGGAAGATTGTATAACCAGATTTAGACCTAGTTATTATCAATTTACTGAGCCAAGTGTTGAAACCGATATCTCATGTTTTGTTTGCAAAGGTAAAGGATGTAGTTTATGTAAAAATACTGGTTGGATAACCGTAAGTGGAGCTGGCATAGTTCATCCTAATGTTTTAAGAAATTGTGGTTATGATCCAGCGGTATGGACTGGTTTTGCTTTTGGCTTTGGAGCGGAAAGATTAGCCATGCTTAAGTATGGAATAAATGATATAAGAACTTTTTACCAAACAGACTTAAGGGAAATATCAAATTTTGATCGAAGGGATGATGAGTAATGATAAGTTTAAATTGGGTTAAAGATTATATTGATTTAGATAATGAAGATTTAAAAGATTTAGCGGTCAAGATAACTAAAGCTGGTGTTAATGTCGAAGCTGTTGTTGATAATCATATTAATAATCTAGTAATTGGTAAAATAATATCATGTGAAAATCACCCTAATAGTGATCATTTAAAAATATGTATGGTTGATGTCGGTAAAGAAACAATTCAAATTGTATGTGGAGCACCCAATGCGAGAAGCGGTATCAAGGTTATTGTAGCGCTACCCGGAGCGATTCTTCCAGGTAATGTCGAAATCAAGAAAGGCAAAATTAGAGATGTAGAATCTAATGGAATGTTATGTGCATTATTTGAATTAGGTGTTGAAGAAGAAACTGAAGAAAATTATGCTAAAGGTATCCATGAAGTAGAGGAAAATATTGAAGTGGGAACTGATGCCAATGAATATCTAGGTATTAATGATGTTTTATATGAACTTGATGTTCATAAACACCGTAATAATGATTGTTATTATCATATTGGTTTTGCTTATGAAATTGGTTGTATTTTAAACAAAAAAGTAACATTACCAGAAATTAAGCATCAAGAAATAAAAGATGATGTTAACGATTATATGACTGTTAAAGTTGAAACAGAAGATTGTCCATATTATTTAGCTAAAATGGTTAAAGATGTTGTAATTAAGGATTCACCAGAATTTATTAAGAAAAGACTTTTGAGTGCTGGTATGCGTCCTATTAATAATGTTGTAGATATTTCTAATTATGTAATGTTAGAATTTGGTCAACCATTACATTTCTTTGATAAATATTATCTTGGTGATAAAATAGTAGTTAGAAAAGCTCATGAAAATGAAACTATTAAAACTTTAGATGGAATGGAAAGAATTTTAAAATCTAGTGACATTGTTATTACAGATGGAACTAAACCTGTATGTATTGCGGGAGTAATGGGTGGTGAAAATACCGAAGTATTACCTACTACTAAAAATATTTTAATAGAAAGCGCTATTTTTGATGCTGTCTCTATTAGAAATACAGCTAGTCATTTAAATTTAAAGAGTGAAGCATCTTTACGTTATGGTAAAGGCTTAAATTTTGAATATACTAATATGGCTATAGAAAGAGCTTGTTATTTATTAGAAAAATATGCAGATGCAAAAGTTTTAAGTGGTATAGTCTGTCATGATAAAGTAGATAAAACTATAAAAAAAGTAGATTTTAAAACGGAAGAAATTAATAAAATATTGGGAATAAAAATTACTGATGATGATGTAAAAGTTGAATTGGGTAGATTAGATTTTCCTTATGAATATCAAGATAATAAATTTATAGTAGAAATTCCAAGAAGAAGATTAGATATTGATCCTAATATTAATGACATTGCTGAAGAAATAGGTAGATTATATGGCTACCATAACTTAGTATCAACTCTTCCTAAAGGAGAAACAAGACAAGGTGAATATATTGGTGATGTTAAAATAAGAAAAGAAACTAGTAGAAGACTTCGCTCTTTAGGTTTAAATGAATGTAAAACTTATACATTAACAAGTCCTAATATGTCTAAATTGTTTGATTATGAAGAAAAAGAAAAAGTAGTACTTCCTAATCCAATGAGTAGTGATAAATCTATAGTTAGAACATCAATACTTCCTTCTTTATTAAATGTATATGATTATAATACGGCAAGAGGTATTAAAGATATTAATATTTATGAAATAGCTAAGACTTATGATAAAGATTTTAATGAAGATTTAAAAGTAGCTATACTGATGAAGGGGGAATATTTAACTAATGATTGGTTAAAGGTTAATGTAAAAATAGATTTCTTTCTTATAAAAGGAATAATTGAAAATCTTTTAGATTACCTAGGCTATAAAAATCGTTATAGTTTTGAAACTGCTAAAATAAACGATTTACATCCTGGTATAAGTGCTAAAATATTAATTGATAAAGATGAAATAGGTATTATAGGTAAAGTTCATCCAAGTCTAAAGAAAGATGATATTTATGTTTGTGAACTTTCTTTAAGTAAAATATATGCTAAAAATATAAAAGCTATAAAATTTAAAAATGTTTCTAAATATCCCGAAATAGTTAAAGATATGGCCTTTATTGTTAATAATGATATAGAAAGTGAAGAAATTAAAAAAGTAATCAAAAAAGAGGGCGGTCGAATCTTAGCTAATACAGTTGTATTTGATTTATATCCAAATATTAGTGAAGGAAAGAAGTCAATTGCGTTTAAATTAACATTTAGTGATGAAAATAAAACATTATCTGATAATGAAGTAATGACTGTTTTTAATAAAATTATTGATGCAGTTGAAAATAAATTTGATGCAGTATTAAGAGATAAATAATATTATACAATGTTGAGAACTTAATGGTTTTCAACATTTTTCTTTTCTAAAAAATTTTTTTCTTGTGTGAAAAATTTCCTATCTTCACTTGCTTAGGGGGGGG
>CANQYF010000009.1 GCA_947628075.1 uncultured Bacilli bacterium
GTATTGATGACAAACCACTAAACATATTTGACATATCTTCTACCTTGTTAGTAACAAATTTTGATAAATCTAATTTTTGTAACAAACTCATTCCCCCAAACATACCTGACATATTTATAACATTTCCTGTATAAAAACTACTCACGTCTAATTCGGTAAGTGAATTCATTTCGCCAAACATATTGGACATATCTGTTACGTTGCCGGTATTAAAATTTGATAAATCAAGTTTTGCTACATTCTTATCACCCATAAATATATTCCTCATGGTTGTTGCATTTTTTGTATTGAAATTTGAAACATTTAAAGAAACTACATCTAATGCAGAAAATATGGGAGTGTTTCCGCCCATTGTCCTCATTTGTTCGGTATGCCAATTACCATAATCTACACTTATTAAATGCCCAGATGTGTGATTACAATTGGTAAGCCCCGTTATAATATCAGTACGGAAATTGTTATAATCAATTGTTTGTAAACCTGTCATTCCTTGATAAGCATAATACATATTTGTTGCATAAATTACTGTTCCGATTTTAGAGCCAATATATAAATTATAAAATTGGGCTTCTTCTTCATCTGCCTCTTTTGGTATTTCTTTTAACCATCCTATTATACTTCCAGCTGGTGATTGATGTTCTTTAGTACCTATATTAGTTAAATCTACTGGCTCTTCAACTGCATTACTTAAATCTATATAATTCACAAAATAAATGTTTTTAATATCGGTTATATGTCCCATTTTGTATCCAATTCCATTTACCCAATTGAAACCAGTTAAATAAACAGCCTTTTCTCCAGTTAATTCACATTTTAAATCTGTTGTATCTATATCTATGTTAATATCTTTTTCTGATAGATAACTTTGATCTTCGTCTCTATTAGTAAATTCTATATATGTTTCAATGCTTTTACTATTATTACCGACGATATCTAAACTTATTGGTATTGTTATTTCATTTTTTTCTTTTAATGTAGATAAATCAATAACTTGGTGATTAACTCCCCATCTTATGAATACTTTTAAATCTCCTTCTTGAAGAAAACCTAATATACTATTTGCACTATTATCAACAGTAATTGTAACACTTGCTGTACATCTATAAATATTATCGTCTTTCTTTGAGTTTGTTAATGTTATTATTCCTATATCATGAAACCCTTCACTTTTTGTTTTAACATAGTTTTCTTCATCATCGGCATAGATTGTTCCTAATCTATTTTGACTCATCGCTGCTGCATCCACATTTAAGTTTAATTTCTCGGTTGGGTTTTGAATACTGGCTATAGCTACTCCCTCTGTACTTCCTGTAATAATAGTTTTATTATATTCTGAAGAATCTACTTCAACTGCAAAATAAGCATATGATGCCCCAATTAATAATACTAACAAAAATAATATTCCTATTATTAATTTTATATCGATTGTCTTCTTCTTTTCTTTTGCCATCTATTCTCAACTTCTTTATTTACTATTATTTCTTATTTATAATTTCATTATACCACATACACCCCCCCCCTAGGCAAGTGTAAAAAAAGATAACAAACAAACATTTGGGTAAAAAAAAATAGAATTCAATGAATTCTATTTTACATATGGTATTAATGCCATAAATCTTGCATATTTAATTTGTTCTGCAATATGTCTTTGATGTTTTGCGCATGCACCAGTTACACGACGAGGAAGAATTTTTCCTTTCTCGTTTATATATTTATTAATAATCATTACATCTTTATAATCTACACTTTTACCAGCGCACATTTGACATATTTTCTTTTTCTTACGATAAAATTCTGCCATTATTTTTCCTCCTTTATTAGAATGGTAAATCATCACTGCTTAAAGTAATTTCTTCGCCAAAGCTTTTAAAAGGATCTTCTGTTAAATCAGCTGTTTCCATTGGCATATCACTAGCTAATTCTTCTTGTGGATAGTTAGATTCTTCTCTACTACTAGATGTTTCACCAGCTGATTTACTACTTAAGAAATTAACTGCTTCACATACAACTTCAGTTGAATATCTTTTGCTACCATCTTGAGCATCATAACTGCTAGTTCTAATTCTACCTTCAGCAGATACTAAAGAGCCTTTATGACAATATTTTGATATATTATCTGCTTGTCTACCCCACGCACTACAATTGATAAAATCCGTTCCTCTTTCACCATTTTTATTGGTAAAATTTTGAGAAACCGCAATTGTAAATCTTGTTACGGCCATGCCACCGGGAGTTGTTCTTAACTCTGGATCCCTTGTTAGTCTTCCTACTAATAATACTTTATTCATGACTTACTCACTTTCTTTTTTTAATATTAAATGTCTTAAAATGTTTTCATTAATTCTAAGCTTACGATCAAATTCACGAATTACTTCATGAGTAGCTTCAACATTCATTAAATAATAGAAACCACTTACCTCTTTATTGATTGGATAAGCTAATTTCTTTCTACCCATATCTTTGAATTCGATAACTTTTGATTTATTGTCAGTTATTAATTTTTGTACTTCTTTAGTTATATTACCTAAAGATGCTTCATCTAAAGTTGCCTTAACAATAAACATAATTTCATATTTAGTCATCATTCCACCTCCTTATGGTCTTTTGGCTTTCTTTAAGAAAGCAAGGAGTAATAAATTACTCGTGTATTAGTATATCAAAAATGAAAATAAATGTAAATATTTATCGATATATTTATTTATATTAAAAATGCCTATAAAATATGATATATACTAAACATTAAATCTAAAATAAACTATATCGCCATCTTGCATTAAATAATCTTTACCTTCTAAGCGAAGACGGCCATTTTCTTTAACTTTTAATTCACTACCTTCTTTTTCTAAATCATCAAAACTCATAACTTCTGCTTTAATGAATCCTTTTTCAAAATCACTATGAATAATACCGGCACACTTAGGAGCTTTCATTCCTTTTTTAAAGGTCCATGCCCGACATTCATCAGCACCAGCCGTAAAGAAAGTAGCTAATCCTAATAAGTCATATGTAGCAAAAATTAATTTATCAAGACCACTATTGGTAATACCAACTTCCTTTAAAAAAGCTTGTCTTTCTTCATCTTGATACATGGCTAATTCACTTTCTAATTTAGCACACATTACAACCACGCCCGCATTTTCCTTTTCTGCATATTCTTTTAATTTTAAAGAATAGTCATTATCGCCAACAGAGGCAGAAATTTCATCAACATTTGCCACATATATTACTTTTTTACTTGTTAAAAAGTTAAAATTTTTAATTATTAATAAATCTTCTTCATCAAAATCTAATAATCTAATAGGAATACTTTTTTCTAATGCATCTTTTATTTTTCTTAAAATATTTACTTCTTTAATTGCTTCTTTATCTTTAGTTGTTTCCGCCTTTTTTTCAATTTTACCTAACCTATTTATAACTATATCTAAATCCGCTAAAATAAGTTCTGTATTAATAATTTCAATATCCCTTATTGGATCTGTTTTTCCTTCAACATGGGTAATATTTTCATCATCAAAACATCGAACTACCTCAACTATAGCATCTACTTCTCTTATGTGGGCTAAAAATTTATTACCCAATCCTTCACCTTTACTAGCTCCACTTACTAAACCTGCTATATCAATAAATTCAAAAGTGTTTGGTACAATACTTTTAGGTTGATATAAATTAACTAAATAATCTAATCTTGTATCTGGAATAGTTACAACACCAACATTTGGTTCAATTGTAGCAAAAGGATAATTAGCAGCTAAAATATGTTTTTTACATATTGCATTAAATAATGTTGATTTTCCTACATTAGGAAGACCAACTATACCAGCTTTTAAAGCCAATTGTTATCACCTCTCTTATGTTAAAATTGGAAATGCCGAAATTCCGATTGGAATATTTATTATATACCAAACTATTCCTAATGTTAATAACGTAATTCCTACTAAAAAGGCATAAGGTAATTGATATCTTATAGAATCAATTAATCTTACTTTTTCTTTTCCTTGATTATATTTTTCTAAAAAAGCTAAATAAACTATGAAATAAGCAAGTAAAGGGGTTAAATTCATTGTACTAGTTTCTGCAAATCTAAATATAATTTGCGCAAATTCAGGAGTTATTTCGGAACGCATCATTAAGGGAACAATTGATGTCGATAAAATTGACCATTTTAAAGTACTTGAAGGAATAAATATATTACTAATTGTTGTTCCTACAAAAACTAAAATAATAAGGGCCAAACCTTTAAATCCACTATTGCCGATTAAATTACCAATACTAGATACAACAACATTACCAATATTAGTTTTATTAAAAATACTTATGAATAATGAAGCTAAGAATATCATTACTAACATATTACCAATTTCATCTAATGAATGACCTAAATTATCACAGAAGTCTTTATGATTTTTTATTGTTTTAACACCAATTCCATAAAATAAACCTAAAATAATAAATAAAATTGTAACTATAAAGACAAAACCATTACTAAAAAATGAATTAACACTAAAAAGTTTATCTATATAATAAGTTTGCGTATTATCAAGTAAAGCTCCACTTAATGGTAAACCAGGTATGATACTATAAATAAATAAAATTAAATAAATAAATGCACTAGTACAAGCATATACCATGCCTTTTTGTTCATCTTTAGTAACTATATCTTCTTCTAATTCACTTTCCGTAAATTCATATTTTGGTAATTTCTTGGCAATAATATTTTCGGTAACAATTGTTATTATATAAGTTACTAATAATACAGCAACTGTAGTAATAATAACAAAAGATAAATTGCTAATACTATAACCAGCATTTAGAGTTTGAGCAGCTAAAGTAGTATTATTAAGTAAACTAGAATCAATACTTGTAAATATCATATTAATACCACTACCTAAGGATAAAGCAGCAAAAGAGGCAATAATTCCTATTTGTGGGTTTCTTTTACCATAATAAAAAAGTAAAGCTCCTAAAGGTATAAAAATTAAATATGATAAATCACCAAAAACACTAGATAAAACACAAAGTAAAACAAAAATAAAGGTAACCGTTTTTTTCTTTAACTTCTTAGTTGTTAAAGTAATTGCTGTTTGTAAAAAACCACTTTTATCCATAATACTTATACCCATTAATAAAATAATTAAATTAGATAAAACTGTAAAATTAGCAAAATTAGATACCGTATTGGCAAAAATATATTTGATACCACTCAAACTAAATAGTGATGTCACTACTTCTGTAATGGGATTTAATTCTAATGTAACACTATTAACAGTATAATAAGTACTTTGAACATCAATTACATGTAATATTCCACTTATTACAATAATTAATAAAGTAAGTATTACATAACTCATAAGGGGATGTAATGTACTTTTATTTTTCTTCTTTAATTTCGTCATTTTTTATCACCTTTTTTAGTTTCTTTTGAAATTCTAATCTATCCATCATAATTTCTCTTCCACAATTTAAACACTTGAGTTTAATATCAACCCCTACTCTGGTAATTAACCAATTATTTTCACCACAAGCGTGATTTTTTTTCATAATAACTTGATCATTTAAACTAAATGATTTATCCATTTTTAATCTTCCTCAATTTGGACATTTAAAATGTCCATAATTCTTTCTAAATCTTTTAAAGAATCAAATGTAATTTCTATTTTATTTTTATGAATCTTTACTTTATTTCCTATTTTATCACTTATTATATTTTCATAAATATGATATTTTGGATCAGTTGGTTTTATTGCTATTGGTTTTCTTTTAACTATATCTTTATTATTTACAATTTGTTCTATGTCACGAACATTTAAATTTTCGTTAATTATTCTTTTAGCTAATTCTTCTATTTGATTTACATCTTCTAGTTTACTTAATGCTCTCGCATGAGATGCAGTTATTTCTTTATTTATTAACATTTTTTGAACATCTTCTGGTAACTTTAATAAACCTAAAAGATTTGTAATATAACTACGACTTTTACCAAATTTAATAGCAAATTCTTCTTGCGTAAAACCTCTTAAATTTATTATGTTTAAAACACTTTTTGCTTCATCAATTGGATTTAAATCTTCTCTTTGAATATTTTCAATTAATGCGATTTCCATCATTTCTTGATCAGTAAAATCTTTAATAATGGCTGGCACTTGTTTTAACCCTGCAAGCCGAGATGCTCTACATCTTCGTTCACCAGCGATTAATTCATAACCTTTAATACTTTTTTTAACAATTACCGGTTGAACAACACCATATTCTTTAATAGAGGCCGCTAGTTCTTTTAAAGATTCATCTGAAAAAGTCTTTCTTGGTTGGTAAGGATTACTTCTAATTTCATCTAAATTTAACATTGTTACATCATTTTTATTTTCTTTTACAATTTCTTTTTCAAAATTTTCAAAGTCAATAACATTGTTGGTAAATAATTGCTCTAATCCTCTTCCTAAAGCTTTTTTCTTTGGTTCCATTAATTATTCACTTCCTTTAATTTTCATCTCTATTTATAACTTCTAATGCTAAATTATGATAAGCTTCTGTTGCTCTGCTAGTTGGATCGTATTCATTTATTGGTTTACCATGAGAAGGTGCCTCAACTAGTCTTACGAGTCTTGGTATTATAGTATTAAATACTTTATCTTTAAAATACTTCCTAATTTCTTCAATTACTTCTAAACCAATATTAGTTCTACCATCTAACATGGTAAGTAATACTCCTTCAATTCTTAAATTAGGATTCATTCCTGATTGTACCATTATAATGGAATTTAATAATTGCGTAATACCATCAAGAGCAAAAAATTCACATTGAACAGGTATTATTACTGAATCACTTGCTACTAATGCATTCATTGTTCCTAATTCTAGGGATGGCTGACAATCAATAATAATATAATCAAAAATATGTCTTATCTCATTAATTGCATTTTTTAACTGCTCGTTTTGTTTAAAATTTTGATCTTCTAACATTTTTCTTATAAATTCAACACCCACACCAGCTAAATTTAATGTAGATGGAATGATTGCTAAATTTTCAAATTTAGTTTTTATAATTGCTTCTTCAATATTACATCTTCCGGTAATAACTTCATATATATCATGTTCAAAATCATTTGAATTAAGTCCTAATCCAGTAGTGGCATTACTTTGTGGGTCTAAATCAATAAGCAATACACTTTTGCCTTCTTTTCCTAATGCCGCTGCTAGATTAATACTTGTTGTGGTTTTGCCAACTCCACCTTTTTGATTAACTAAAGAAATAACTTTTGCCATAACACACCTCTTAATTTTATTTCCACGTAATAATATTTTAACATATAATATTAATTTAAGGTAGAAAAAAAGAAAGAAATTTTAAACATTTAAAAAGCAACAATAAATAATGATATTGTTACTTATTTAATTTACCTTTTTTAAAATAATTTTTACGACATATAAATTTATCCGTAGTAGCTAGGACGCCAGGTAAGACAAATAAAATTAATAAAACTGCTACTAAAGTTCCCTCCGAAATTGTTTCACATATTTTAGCAGCAATTGCCTCAGCAAAATAAGCTACCACTAAAGTTACTATAATTAAAATTGTTCCTGAACTAATAATTGTATGAATGGATTTGTTATAAGCATTTATTATTGCTTCTTTAACCCCTACTTTTAATCTTTCTTCTCGGTAATAAGAAGTATATACAATTGCATAATCAATTGTAGCCCCCATTAAAATAGCTTGCACTATCAAAATTGCTATAAAATATACAGAACCTCCCGTAAGAGAAATAGCGCTCATTGTGGTATAAACAGCCGTTTGAATAATTAATATTAAAACAATTGGAATGATTAAATCTTTAAAGGTTATTGCTACGACAATAAAGATGAAAAGCATTGTTAATAAAGTTATTTTATTTAATTCACCATTAAATGTTTTATTCATTTCTACTGCCATTTTTGAATTACCAACTACATATATATCATCATAAACGCCAACATTTTTTTCTATAGCATCTACAAATTGATAAGTATCTTCTCCTTCCGGTGTATATAAAGTATTTAATATAGCTCGTGAATAGTCATTCGCTACTAAAAGTTGTTTTGCCTTATCAACACTTTTTTTACTAGCAATTATCGTATCTCTTTTTTCTTCGGTAATAAAATTATTATATCTTTTTGTATCTAGAATATCACTATTTAAATAATTAACAAATTCTTCAATTGTCATTTGCCATGATTCATTAAATTCTTTATTACTTCCATAATAAATATAAACCAATTCAATCAACGATTTATCTAAATTATTACTTAAGATTGATAAAGTATCATATACTTCTTGAGCAGTATATTTTTCTTTATCTATAGTATTATTTATTATTTTATTTACAGCTTGTAACTTAGATTTTTTAACATTATCAAAATTATTAGCATATTCTTCATTATTTATTAATTCTGTCATAATGACATTAATAAAATCATTTAAAGATATTTCTTCATTATTTTTTAGATATTTAGAATCATATAAACTAAATAATAATTTAATTTTATTTAGCTGAATTGCAAGTAAATTACTTAATTCTAAACTAGTATACTTTTTTTCATTTATACTAGCTATCATGACTTCATTTATAATAGATATTTCATTTATATGGCTCGCTAATTTATCTTTTAATAAGGCATTATCTTTATTATTTAAAATAAACTCTACTAATTCTTTAGGAGTTAGTTTAATTTCTCCCTTATTATAATCATATACACCATAAATGACATTTACTAATGATTTATCTAAATCCAAAGATTCTGCTAAATCAATAAAACTATATTTTGTCTCTACATTAGCCATTATATATTTAGCTTTAGTTAATAAAACTTTTTGTTCATTAGTTAATGCTGAGGCAATTAAACTTGTTTCTAATAATTTAGTAGCAAATTCATCTGGTGTCATAAATTCTGGTAAAAAATAATTAAGTAAACTTGCCGCATTAGAAGGAACGCCAAACATTTGATATAATTCTTCTCTTGGAAGTGTTACATTATAATTTTCAGTTAATTCTTTAATCATATTTAAAGAATTTATCATATCTAGATTAAAATAATTTTTATAAGTTTCATCATTAGCCATTTGTAATGCCGTCAAAGAAAAATCTTTAATTGTTAACAGCGAATTACTATCTGTAGTAGTTATATAGAATAAGAATAATTGTTCCATATCATTTTTATTCATACCCATTATTTCGCTTAATTCATCTTTTGTTTTCTTATTATTTACAAAAGAAACATTGGTAAAGTTTTGTATTTTTTCTAATTTATCAATAGTATTACTATCTAAATAAGATTTATAGGTTGAATCATTCATGACATCATTAAGTAAAAAGTTAATAAATTCATTCATACTCAAAGTAATATTTTCATTTTTACTATTAAAATAAATTAAAATTTTATTAACATCTTTCTCATCCATATTTAAAATTGTTGCAATCTCTTGAGATGATCTTTTTTTATTAATTAAAGAGGGTATAGTAAAATTTTCTAATAGTTTAATATTATTGCTGGTTTCATCATTTAAAGACTTTGCAAAATTTTTATTAGGAAGAATATCTGTCTTTATAAACGTAATAAATTCATTTAATGTCATTTTATTATTAAGCTCTCTATGGTAATAATTATAATAAATTACTTTAATTAAATATTCTTCAATAGAAACATTTTGATTTAATTCAGCAAATTTATTATTTAATTCATTATAAGCTAATTTTTCATTAATAGTATTAGAATAACATAAAACTTGATCTATTTTTTTATCTTTTTCTAATTCTTGACAATAATCTCTAATTACATTTTCATATTTATTATTATAAACAATAGCAAGTTGATTATTTACCGGAAAAACTTTTCCTACTTTATCTTGTTCCGAACTAGTAAATAAAATATTAATATTTCCTTTTAAAAGAAAAGCTCCAACAAAAAGAATAATAATTAATAAAGCTTCTACATATCTGGTTTTAAAAATAAAACTTCCTAATTTATTTAAATTGAATTTTGGGGTTTTCTTTTTTGTTTTTAAAATCAAATTATCAAACATTAAAAGTAAAGCTGGTAAAGAGAAAAATATACTTATTAAACTTAATAAAACTCCTTTTGCTAAAACAAAGCCTAAATCTTTACCTATGGTAAAACTCATAAATACTAAAGCAATTAAACCGACAATGGTAGTAACTGAACTACTAGATATTGCTTTAAAAGATTGAAATAAAGCTTCTTTCATGGCTTCTTTTTTATTAGAATGGGTTTCCTTTTCTTGTTTATATCTATTAGATAACATAATTGAATAATCCATAGATAACGCTAATTGTAAGATAGCCACAATGGAATTAGTAATGGAAGATACACTATTAAACATAATATTAGTACCCTTATTAATAAAGACTGCTATTCCAATTGAAAATAAATATAGCCAAGGTTCAATGTATGAATCACTAAAGATAGTTAATATTATCATCGCAAATGCTATAGCTAATATAACAATCCATAATTGTAAAATGGGTTTATTTTCATCATATATTGACCCATTCATACCAGCAATTTTAAAATTATCATTTACATAATCATAAACATTCTTAGCGGTTTTTGAATCGGCATAATCAGAAACATTTAAAACATATAAAGTATAATTATCTTTGTTATATTGATTAGTATTTTCATATAAAACATTACTTACACCCTCAATATTTTCTAATTTTTTTAAAGTTTCACTCTTCTCTTCGTTAGTCAAATCTTTAAACATAACATTAAGAACCGAAGTATCTTCTTTCAAAAAATTACTATCCATTATGTCTTTACCAATTTTTGTTTCACTTGTTTTAGGCAAATATTCCATAATATCATCATTTATATTTACTTTTTTAATTAAAAATAATGAAACAATTGAAAATATTACCAATGTTATTAAAAAGAATACTCTTTTTTCCACAATAAAATCAGTTATTTTTTTCATTTATGAATCTTCCTCTCCCCTTAAATTTATACACTTAATCAAAATTATATTATATCAATATTTAAAAAAATCGTTTTCCTCTTTATATTTATTTTTCAATAAATCCATGAAACTACTGGCAAGTATAAATTTCATTTATAAAGTTAGGAAAAACGATAGCAAGAATACAAATAAATTGTAGACTTGTTTAAAAATTCTAAGAAAATAAATATAAAATCATTTTCTCAGATAACTACATTATAAATTGTTTAAAGAAAAATTGCAAATCTTCTTTTCAATAATTTGTCAAATATTTTAACTATTCACTTCTAAGTGCCTCAACTGGATCTTTTTTAGAAGCTGCTCTGGCTGGAATTAAGCCTCCTATTAAAGTTAATATTATAGAAAGTATTACTAACATAATAGCATTATTAAATTGAAGGGTAGCTGCAAGTGGGATATTGCCTGTAAAATGATGTAATATACTGTTTATAATTGGAATTAAAGAATAAGATATACCAATACCAAATATTCCTGATAATAAGCCAATTATAAAAGTTTCAGCGTTAAATATAGAAGAAATATTTCCTTTAGAGGCTCCGATTGCTCTTAAAATACCTATTTCTTTTGTTCTTTCATAAACAGAAATATATGTTATTACCCCGATCATGATACTAGATACTACTAGTGAAATTGAGACAAAAGCAATTAAAACATAACTTACTGCATTAACAATTGTCTTTACTGATGACATCAATATTCCGGTGGCATCCGTATAATTTATTTCTTTTTCTTTATCAACTTTTTGATTATAATTATCGATAAAATTTAAGAAGTTTTCTTTACCTTCAAAACTATTGAAATAAAATGATATATAAGTAGGTTCATCTTTATCTTGATATCCTAAAGAAAGTAAATTTGATTTTTGCGTCTTTTCAACTGGATTCATCATAGCATTAACTACTCTTGCTAGTTCATCTTCAGTAAAGTTTAGTGAAAATGCGGAAGTAATTTTCTCTTCATCTACATTAAAGGCATTAGCAAAATTGCTAGTTAAATTAGCAGTTAACTCACCAACTTTAGTTAATATTGTCGCCTTCATTAAAGCTTCCGTCATAACATTAGCCATTGTATCTATAGTACCTAATATAGCAGCACTCTTTAAATAATTAGATAAAACACTTTCTTTTAATTCAGCGATTACGACAGCCTTACTTCCTACTACAAAGTCGGGATTAGTACTGCTCATATAATTATTATAACTTGTAATATAAAGTTGTAATAATCCACTTAATAAACCTTTATAAGTAGTTTTAAATGTATCTTTGGGAATTATATATGCTTTTTCCATATCCCCTATTACTTTATCAACATCATCTTTATCCAAATAATTATTAACAATAACATCTACTTCATTTAAACTAAATTCACCATCTATATTATTAAATATTTCTGTCGCAAATTTTTCTAAATTATCATTAAATATTTTTTTAGCTGGTGTTGTATCAACTGAAATGGATTTAGTTATCTCAGCCATATATCCCTCAGTTTGTTTTTTCATCGTTTCTTCATCTATTTTTATATTAAATGCACTTTGTAATTTTTCATTATCTACTTTAACTAAATCAGCAAATTCAAAATCAAAATTATTTTTCTCACTATCAAATTTATTTCCAGAAAAAACATCTATGTCTTTATTTTTTAATTGACTTTTTACTATATCTTCTTCCATTGCATTATCAATAATATGATCTATTAAAGAAGATGTATAAGCAACACCAGGACTAAGAGCAAAAGATGTAGTTCCTTCCTTTGGACTTACGACACCCACTATTTTTAATTTTGTTGCTTTTTCATATAATTCTTTCATATATGCTTCATCTTTAGTCATATCTTCATAAACCTTATATTTCGCATTATATTTATTAGTATCAGCAGGAAGTATTAATCTTAAGTCAACATTCATTAAATCATCATAAGTAAAACTTAATGGCTCATTATGAATATCAATACCTTCTCCACTCATAATACTAGTAATCATTTTCGTAAGTTCAGCAGTATCACGTAACCCTAAAGAATAAACTAATAAATCAGATATTGAATTAGGTTCTGATAAAACAATTACCATTTCATCATAATTTTCTGGCCATCTTCCTTTTAATACTTCATAATCTTCCTCTATTTTTTCTCTATTATCTACCATTGGTGAAAAAACAGAAGCCATTTGCGAATATGAGCTTGTAATAGAATTACTACCCATTATAGTACTAAATAAATTACTTGGGTTAATTCGAGCTAACTTTTTAGTGGCATCAATTGTATAAATATTAGGATCTATACTATAAGAATATTGAATATTACTTATATCTTTGGCTAGTTCTTTTTTATTTTCTTCTAAATATTTTTTAAAGCTTTTTAAATCATTAGTACTTACACTTGATAACATAGAAGTAATATATTGTTGTTCTTTAACTTCCCCTTTTTTACCATCATTATTTTTACCTGATGTCATACTTAAAAGGGCACTAGTTAAATCAGTTGCTTCTTGTTCAATTACAAGAGGATATGAGGTTAAGGTATCTTCTTGAATAGAATCTACATAATTTTGAAATCCAGTTGAAACCGCTAATATAAGAGCAATTCCAATAATGCCAATTGAACCTGCTACTGCAATTAAAACAGTACGGGCTTTTTTCGTCATTAAATTATTAAATGATAATGCTAAAGCCGTAAGAAATGACATCTTTGTCTTTTTACTTTTATCAGAGTTATTTATTAATTCTTCTTTATCTTTATTATCATAAGGATCTGAATCTGATATAATTTGGCCATCTTTAATATTTATTATTCTACTTGAATATTGGCGAGCTAAATCAGGGTTATGGGTAACCATTATGACTAATTTTTGATTGGAAATTTTCTTTAATAAATCCATAATTTGAAGTGATGTTTCTGAATCAAGAGCTCCGGTTGGTTCATCAGCTAAAATTATTTCCGGATCATTAATAAGAGCTCTGGCAATTGCTACTCTTTGCATTTGACCACCTGATAATTGATTTGGCCTTTTATTTATATGATGCTCTAAGCCTACTTCTTTTAAGGCTTTTATAGCTCTTTGCTTACGTTCCTTTTTAGAAATACCCGATAAAGTTAAAGCTAACTCAACATTTTTTAAAATAGTTTGGTGACCAATTAAATTATAACTTTGAAAAATAAAACCTACCCGATGATTACGATAAGAATCCCAATCACGATCTTTAAATTTCTTCGTACTAATTCCATTCACAATTAAATCACCTGATGAATATTTATCAAGTCCACCAATGATATTTAAAAAAGTTGTTTTGCCTGAGCCAGAAGGCCCCAAAATAGAGGCAAATTCATGTTTGCGAAAACTAACGCTCACTTTATCTAAAGCCTTTTGCTCAAAACCAGCAGTTTTATAAATTTTACTTATTTTTTTGATTTCAATCATTATTATCACCTGTCTAATTACATATTTCCATTATACATTATACAACAAATATATGAAAAATTTGTGATAAATTTAATATCTTTATAAATTATGTATAAAAATAAGTGATATAATATTTTTAGATTGTTTAGGAGACAGAAATGAAAAAAATTTATTATTATAATTCTTTTCAAGATGACTTTATGGAATCAAAAGTACAAAACTATAAATTAAAAGCTAATTATAAATGGATTCATCACAACCTTTTTTATCAAATATTAGCTTTTATTCTTTACCTATTAGTTACTTTATTTGCTTTAATTTATGCTAAATTATATTTACATGTTAAAATTAAAAATAAGAAAATTTTAAAAAAAGAAAAAGGCTACTTTTTATATAGCAATCACACGCAAATGCTAGGTGATGTTTTCAATCCTTTTTTAATCTGTTTTCCACATCATCCTTTTATTGTTTGTAGCCAAGCTAATCTAGGTATTCCTCTACTTGGTAAACTTCTACCTATGGCGGGTGCTATCCCTATCCCTGATAATATCCATGATATGATAAAATTTAAGAATACAATAAACTATCATATTGAAAATAACAAACCCATTATAATTTATCCGGAAGCCCATTTGTGGCCTTATGCAACTATGATAAGAGATTTTGCAACAACTTCTTTCCATTATCCAGTTGAAAATGCTAAAAAAGTTTTTGTAGCTACGACTACTTATACTAAATCAAAAATCTTTAAAAGACCAAATATAACTATTTATATAGATGGACCTTTTCAAAAAGATACTAATCTATCTAGAAAAGAGAATATCCAAATGTTACACGATAAAGTTTATGAAACTATGATAAGTAGAAGTAAATTAAATAATACTAATTATTATATATACAAAAAAAAAGATAATTAATCTTTCTTTCTTAAACCTGCAATATCATCTAAAGAAAATGTATACTCTAGTTTAGTATTATATACTTTTTCATAACATTCTTTCTTTTGTTCATAATCAATTTTAGCCATTATTTTACTATTTTCTCTTACTGATTTATTTTTATCAGGATATATTGGTTTTAAAACATGGACAATATATTTTACTTCATTAAATTCATCATTATCTGGCTTATTTGTATCTTCTATTTCAACAAAACAAGAAATAATTGGAACTCCTGCTTCCGTGGCAAATTCATAAGCTCCTCTTTTACATGGCCTTGGTTTTCGATAATTAAACCACATTTCTTCTTCCGGATAAATTAAAACGTAATTATTTTTAGATAATACTTCTTTTAATTCTGGTTTAAATTTTTTTATGATAAAATTTGGTCCTTTACATAAAGGAATAATATTTAAACTATTCATTAAATAACCTAAAAAACCAGGCATTGCTAAATTAGTTTCTTGACTTACTACATAAACATTCTTTTTATAATGTTTTTTAATCATTTTTCTAATTGCCATATTATCTAAAGGATTAAAATGATTACTTGTAACAATTGCTCCATTATTTATATCTTTAATATTTTCTAATCCTTTTATTTCAATTGATTTATTTAGTTTTAAACTTAAAACATCTAAAAATAAATAAGCAAATCTACTTTCTAAAAAATAGATAATTTTATGCTTTCTTATACCATAAAATCTTTTTAAAAAGCTATCTACTTCTTCATCAGTTAATTTAGGATCATTAATTTCAACTTTTTTATTTAATTCATTATTCTTAACATTACGTTCTATATTTTTAAAAACTTCTTTTTTACTTCCACCAATTATCATATTTCACCTAAATTCTTTTTTCAATTTCACTTTCAAATACTTTTTTAAATGTTGTTTCATTGTGAGTAATTTTTTCAGCTCTTCCGATTAAAGTAGCTAAACCTTCCTCATCTTCTTTTTGACATTCTTTAGTAAAATTATTTTTTTCTTTTAAAATTTCTTCTTTAAATAAAGATTTATTAGCATACTTCCAAAAATATTCTTCATAATCAACATTATCATAATGCCAAGGCTTAAAAAATAAATTATAGTGAATTATTTGGGGATTTTTAAATACTAAACTACCATTCGTAGGCATGGCATCCCATTCATTTGGTAAAAGAAGTATTTTTCCATACGCCATCGCATTTATATAATCTTGATCAGGACAGACAGTATCAAAATGATATTTGTTAAGTAAATATAAAAAATGATTTTCAAAATTAACTTCTCTTAATTTTTTCATATTCATTAAAAGTACTCCCGAGTTTATATATTCTTTAATAGTAACTCCAGCATTTTCTTTAAAATATTCACATAATATTTCATTATCTTGACAAGATATATCATTACACCCACCAAATAAATTGTCTTGTAAATCAATATTATATAACTTAGATATATCTCCTGGAATACAAGTATCACTATCTATATAAATACCTTTATCATATTCTTTAAACATTGAAGGAATGAAAAGACGAAAATAAATAGTTAAAGTAAACAAATCTTTTCTTAATAAATTTTCCGTACGATTAGTAATACATTCTAAATCTTTTTGCATCTTTTTGAAAATTATTTTCGCATTATTTGTTTCTAATGTTTTTAATTTTTTTATTTCTTCTTCTGTAAGGTTTTCATATATTACATGAATATGATATTCATATTCTTTGGAAGCATTTTCAATTAAGGACGCTATTGCTACTGATAAATAAGGAGCATAACTAGTATCTACTGTAAAAAATATTGGTATTATTCCTTTCATTTTTTCATCCTTTCTTTAATAAGTTTATAATCATCTAAAATATCATCAAAATTATGCATATTGAGAATATTATGAACTTCATCAATTTGCCATGGTTTAATAGTTTGGGTAGAAAATTTAGGCCAAAATTTAAACGTTGTACTAAAATGTCTAAATACAGTATCTTCTTGCGCTTCTTTTTGTTCATTATAGATACGTGCTACCACTAATTTATGTTTTGCACAAAAATTTAAAGCAGTTTGATCTGGTAATAACATTTTCATATCATGGCACATCTTACGACATTTTGCAAATAAGCCAGTTTCTTTAATTAACTTCATGTTTAAAAGTAAAACCCCAGAATTAACATAATCCTTTTTTAATAAGTTTTTCTTATAAACATGACTACCATAATAATCAAGTACTCCAACTATTTCATAATTATCATTTAAAATATTATAAAATTCCTGAGGATTTTTTAAACATACAACATCATTATCTAAATATAATAATTTATCGGGCATATTCTCAACTAAATCGGCATATAACCTAAGCATACAGTAGGGAGTAAAAAAAGTATTTATATTAGCAACTGGTAAACAAGAGTTAACTTCTTTTGTTACATCAATTAATTTAATAAAATTATCTTTATTATTATTTTTTACTATTTCTTTTAATAATTTAATATCTTTTTCAGTTAAAGGAGTATATTCTTTTTCTTCAGTCTTAAATTTCATTGTGAACAAGTAAATATGCAATATTTCATTGGTATTTTTGAGTATTGATAATATTGAAATTATGAGACCATCTAAAATATTAGCATCACCACAATATAATATGTTCATTTTAATCCTCCTTTAACGTTTTTAAATCATCCCCATATATCGCTATATAATAATCTTCATATTTTTTTAGAATAAAACCTTTAATCTTAGTAGTGTCTGCATTTTTTAAACCATAGGCAATTCCTATTCCTAAATATTTGACATAACTCTCTTTTTTTACCCACATTTTTGTAAAATCTTCTGGTGTTTTAATTAACTTTTGTTCACTACTAGTACATATTCTTGGAATTATGCTTTCTTTCATCGTTATTTTTTCGACATCTACGCCCACTTCTTCATTAGAAATGACTAAGACAGTTAGATTATTAGAATGACTAATATTAAAATATAATTCCTTATTTTTTAAATAAGGTTTACCATAGTCATTATAAATAATTTCTATGTCTTTAATTCCTTCTTTTTTTAAAACTTTCTTAAGTAAATATTCAGAAGAGGTATCTTTTTCAATATATAATTTATACATTTTTCTTTTCGATATAGTTAATTATATCACCAACAGTTTGTAAACTTTTAATATCTTTATCTAAGATTTCAATATTATATTTTTCTTCAAAAGCAGCGACTAAATCAACTAAGTCTAATGATTCTAACTCTAAATCATTAATTAAATTAGTTTTTTCCGTGATTTTTTCTTTTGGTATTTCTAATATACTCGCAATTAAACTTATTGTTTCTTCTTTCATAACTAATTATCCTCTCTTACTTTATCACGCAATATTTTACCATTATGATTTTTAATAAATTCATTTGTTCTTAATTTAACCATGGTTATTTGGTGATTTCTTGGTTTATTTTGATTATATTTATATATAAGTTCATCAAAATATTCTTGATTAGCTAAATAATCCTGCGTAGGATATATAGATGCAATTAACTTATTGGCTTCCTCATATACCACTACTTCAGATACTCCAGCATTTTTCATAAGTTCACTTTCAATTACTTCGGGACTGATATTTTCCCCGTTACTTAAAATAATGATATTCTTTTTCCGACCCGTTATATATAAAAATCCATCTTCATCAATATAACCTAAATCACCAGTATAAAAATAGCCATCTTTAATTACTTCGTTAGTGGCTTTTTTATCTTTATAATAGCCTTTCATTATTATATCACCACTAACACATACTTCGCCAGCCTTTATTTTAACTGAAACATCCCGGCATAGTTGACCAACACTGCCATCTCTAAAATAATTATTACGATTTACGGACACAACGGGTGAACATTCAGTTATTCCATAACCATTTAGAATCTCAATACCTATACTTCTAAACCATTTCACATATTTTTTATCTAAATAAGCTCCCCCGCAAATAATGTAATGTAAATTGCCAAACTCAGTTAAGATTTCCTTAAATAATTTTCTTCGTAAATCAATATTCAATTTTAAGAAGAAATTACTAAGTTTAATGGTCTTTTTTAAAATTTTATCTTTATTTCGAAGTCTAGCATTTTTCCAAATTTGTTTATAAAAGATTTCAATAAAAGCTGGAACTACAAATATAATATCCGGTTTATTGTCTTGTAAATCTCTTATTACATACTTTAGACTATCATTAATAAATACTTCTACTCCATAATAAAATGGCATTAAAATTCCGGTTATTAAACCAAAAGCATGATGGAAAGGTAATAAACTAACTGTTTTCCCATTAGGTTTAAATAATGAAGAGGCACCGTAAATATCTGCAGCCATATTCTTTTGGGTTAGTACTACTGCTTTATTGGCACCGGTTGTTCCCGATGTGAAAAAAATCGCGGCATCGTCATCATTATTTATCTCTTTATTTAAAGTTTTATTATTAATCTTATAATTTTCTATATCTTCTAATTTATAAGTTTTATAACTCATGTTTTTAATAAAATCATTATAATGTCCAGAATAAAAAATAATTTTAGTATCACTTTTCTTTAATAAATTTTGTAAATCATTTTGATCTAAATCTCTATCAAAAATAACACATACATTCCCACTTATGATAATCGCTAAAAAAGTAATTATCCATTTATAACTATTTTCACCAATTAATCCAATATGTTTATGTTTAAAATTTTTTTCAAAATATGAACTTAAGCTTATTACATCTTCGTAAACATCTCTATAAGTCTTTTCTATTTTATTATTATTTTCTAAATAACTAAATGCTACTTTGTCTTTATAATTGTTAAGAGCTAGAATAAGTAATTCTTTTAAATTATTAATTTTAGTATGTTCATAATATGCATAATTACCATTTATTAACTTCATTATCTTTAACTCCTAATCTATTTATAATTATAACATATATTCCTATATGAAACGATATAATTAATATTATTTTTTACTTTCCCATATATTTCTAATTTTAAAGTTAGGATAGGCATTCTTTATATGTTTATAAAGACGAGAATTTTCTTCAAGCCATTTTATAACATTTTCGCGTATTTTTTCCGTACTATCCTTTCTTTGGGCTTTAATATTTCTTTTAATTTTATTCATAACATTAAAAGATATTATATTATCTGTTATATATCCTATTAATAGGATTATAAAAATAACAAATCTAATTTTACTATTTATTAAATAAATTATTTTTAATAATAAAGGGTTTAAAATATAAAAACAAAAAGTACCTAAAATACCAAAAGGTATCATAGTTTCTAAACAAATACGACCATTTATATTAAATTTCTTTTGAGAATAATCCCACCAACGTGCTTTAAAGATCTTCTCCATTAAATAAGAAGTCAAATATTCAAGAATAGAACATATTAAAATAGATTTTAAAAATACTGCTAAAATATCTTTAGTATTAGTTCCAATTAAAAATAAAATACTTAAAACACCATAACCATAGATGGGACAATATGGCCCAATTAAGAAACCTCTATTAACAAACTTTTTCTCATTAATAAATGTTACTATAACTTCCATTAGCCATCCTAAAAAAGAATAAATTATAAATAATATAAAATATACAATAATTTTATCTATCATTTTACCACTTTCTTTATGTATAAAAATATATATATTTAATTATACACTTATAAATATTTTTGTCAAAATTATCATGATAAATAAAATTTTATTTTTGGGGAATAATATTTTAATGAGGAAATTAAAAAAATATTCTGGAAGAATAGATTAACCATGCACGGCTAAAGTCTTTATGGTATTTACTTTTAAAATTATCTTAAGGTGATAAAATGAAATTAAATAAAGCTATAGGAATAAGAATTTTAAAAATTTGTCGAGAAAAAAATATCTCTTTAAATCAGTTAGCTAACATATGTTGTTTAACCCAAAGCACTGTCCAACATATTGTCGATGGAAGTTCTAAAAATCCTAAAACTTTATCTGTTTATAGAATATGTGATGGGCTAAATATTAAACTTAAAGATTTCTTTGATGATGAATTATTCGATAATATTGATCGAGAAGATTAAACTATTTATGGCTACATTTAGTAGCCTTTTTTATTGTCAAAAAATTATTTTTTAGCCTTGCGTGGCTAACTTTTGAATGTTAAAATATTCTTGCAAGAAAGGAATATTAATATGCCCTTATCCAAATTAAATCCCAATGATTGGCGAGAAAAAGATGCTGATTTTTGGCGAAATTATAGACTAGAACTTACCAAATTATTAAAAGAACAAGGGGAAAAAGAAGAAAAAACACCTCAAAATATATATGAAATGGCAAAAGAAGTAGGAGTTAAACCTACCGCTAGATATTTTAATATATCCCCATCACAAGTAAGATATTATCGAAATAAATATGAAAAAGAAATTACTAATATACCAGAATCATAATCTCTATGATTCTTTTATTTCATTTGGTAATAAAACAGTACCTTTTTTATTTTTTTCATTTAATCTTTCTTGAATCCATTCTCTATTTTCTTCATCTTTAGCTATAATAGTTATACCACTTGCAACTCCATCAAAAATATCATAATAAGTTTCTATTTGAATGAGTTTGGCATTGCTTAAATCTAAATACTTTAATGAACTCATACCTTGAAACATGTTCTTTATACTTGTAACATTAGATGTATCAAAATTGGATAAATCTAATGTTGAGATATTAGACGAGCTATTAAACATATCCGATATATCATTTACGCTTATTGTATTAAAGTTTGTTAAATTTAATGAATAAATATTTTTCATTCCATGAAACATACCATGCATATTTACAACAAAACTGGTATCAAAACTAGACAAATTCAAATTTTTAAAATTACTATTCATAAACATTAAATCCATTTTTTTTACTTTGCTTGTATCAAACTTTAATAAATTGATTTCACTAATTGATGTTAAACTTCTAAACATCCCACTCATTGATGTAACATTACCAGTGTAAAAGTTACTCACATCTAATTCTGTAAGTGATTCCATTCCAATAAACATATTATTCATATTAATTACTTTACTAGTATTAAAATTAGAGACATCTAGATTTTCAACATTTTCTAAATATTTAAACATATTTTCCATAGTTGTCACATTTTTGGTATTAAAATTACTTATGTTTATTTCTTGCAAATTTGTCATACTATTAAACATTGAAGACATATTTGTCGCCATACTAGTATCAAATTTGGATACATCTAATTTGGTTACACAACTTAAACTATAAAACATAGCAGCCATACTAGAGACTAAATCAGTTTTAAAATTGCCAAAGTCAATATTTTCTACTGTACTCATAGTATTAAAAGCATAATATAAACTAGTTGCATAAATTAATGTTCCATTTTTAGAACCAATATATAAATCATAATATTGTGTTTCTTCTTCATTCTCGTTTGGTATCTCTTCAAGCCAACCTATGACACTACCTGCAGGTGAATAATATTTATCTCGCGTATTAGTATTTGTTAAATCAACTGGCTCTTCAACTGCATTACTTGTATCTATATAATTCACAAAATAAATGTTTTTAATATCCGTATTATGTCCCATTTTATCCCCTAATGAATCACCACGCGTAGTCCCAACTAAATAAACTGCTTTTTCTCCAGAAAGCTCACATTTTAAATCAGTGGTATCTATATCTATATTAATATCTTTTCCTGATATGTAA
>CANQYF010000010.1 GCA_947628075.1 uncultured Bacilli bacterium
AGTTTTTCTTTTCAACTTATCGCTTAAGCTTTACTGAACCCCCAGACTATCTGGGGGTTTTCTCATACAAAAAAGAAGAAAAACTTATTTGTTAATTTCTTCTTTAAATATTGGTTGTCTTAAATGATTATTATTAGTTCTTTCAATATAGAATATCTTACATCGATAAATAGGTTTTATATAATTACATTCTCCTTCATAATCAGTGAAAGGCGACTTTTGATTAACTTTTAAATTTTTAATTTTTAAATATAATTTTCTCTTTTTACCCATGGCTACTTTTCCAACAAAATAAAATTTATTATGACGATATTCTCCTAGTAAAAGAGATATTGTATTACTATTAAGGTTATCAATATAACCTCCTATATAAAAAATTTCTTTTTTAAAATTTTTAATCTTAAGCCAATTATCAGTTCTAGTATTTATTTCATAGATACTATCTTTCTTTTTGGCAATAATACCTTCTAAATTTAATTCTTTAACTGATTTAAATAATTTTTTGCCATATTCCTGAATATATTTATCTTTCATGAATACTTCATTATCCGGATACTCTTCTAATATATTTTTTCTTTCTAATAAAGATAAATTTCTTAAATCTTTTTGCTTATGATATAAAATATCAAAACAAACAAAAGTAACTGGATCTTCTTTACTTAGGCTTAATATTTTATGTTTATTTTTTAATCTATTTCTTTCTTGTAATTTACTAAAAGTAGGTAAATCATCTTTAAAGGCGACTATTTCACCATCAAATATGGTATTATCTTTAACAATATTTTTAATTAATTGTAATTCTGGGAAAGTATTAGTAACATCAATTTTATTTCGGGTTTGAACTTTCACTTCTTTAGGACTTGCAAACACAATCGCGCGAATTCCATCATATTTAATTTCATATATATAATCTTTTGAATCAAAAGGTTTAGGTATTTCTTTTAATAACATTGGTTGCCAATCATGATTTTTCCAAATATTTATCATTTCTTTTTCAGACTCTTTTCTAATGCTACTAATAAATCGTTAATCTTTTCTTTTTTATGTTTTTTAGCGCTCTTTACTTCTTTACCATTTAATTTATCAGAAATTGCTTTACGAATATTATCTTGATATTCATCTTGATATTTAGCTGGTTCAAATTTACCACTTCTCTCTTCAATTAATTTAATTGCCAAATCTAACTCTTTTTCATTAACTTTTAAATCTATTTTTTCTTCTGGCAAAACAACTTCTTCTTGAAAAAATAAAGTAGTCATAATAATACCTACATTATTAAATCGTAATATACAATAATAAAACTTACTCCCAATAACTGTTTTAGCTAAAGCAACTTTTTTAACTTTTCTTAATGCTTCACAAAATAAATTATACGCTTTACTAGTTTTTTCCGTATTTAAAATATAACTTTTTTCAAAATAAGCTGGATCAATTTCTTTAATATCAATAAAAGATATAATTTCAATTTCATGTTCCGCTTCGGGTTTTAATTTATTTAATTCTTCTTTAGGAAAAGTCAAATATTTATTTTTTTCATACTCATAACCTTTAATTATATCTTTTTCTTTAACTTCCATTTTACAATGATCACAATATTTAATATATTCAATTCTATTTAAACATTTTTTATGTAATTGATTAAAAGAGGTATCATTATTACGTATGATAGGATTCATAACAACTGGTATACTAACTAGTCCAAATGATATTGTATTATGAATATTTGGCATATCATCACCCTTTTTAGTGTGTCCCAAATACCCTTTTTTATTCTATATAGGTAATATCAAATTTACTTGGCCCTTTTAAACATTTACCTTCTTTACTAAACCTAGATGCATGACAAGGACAATCCCAAGTTTTAGAAAATTCATTAAAGATTAAACTACAGCCCATATGAGGACATTTATTTCTTACTTTAAATTCTTTACCATTTTCTTTATAAATACCAATATTTTCTCCATTTATATATTTAAAACTTACTTTAGAAGAATACCAACTTTTATTTTTATTAATCTTACTTTTTAAATAACCTTTCATACTATATAATAAATTCAAAATATAATCATCAATATTAGTAAGTTTATTTAATCTTAAAGGATTACATAAATTTTCATATTTATTATGGCGATTAAGTAAAATATCACTTATTATAAGACCCGCTAAAGTGCCATTAGTCATTCCACAAGTATTATAACCCGTAGCAATAAGTAAATTATCATTATTTTTTTTAATTCTACCTATATAAGGTAATTTATCAATTGTCATTATATCCGTATTTTTCCAAATATACTTTGGCTTTTTATTTAATTTTTTAATTAGATTATGATAATTCTTTTTTTCGTCTAAATTATCACTAATATTACTATTTAATGATAAATAAATAAGGTATTCTTCTTTATCTTTATGATATCTAATTGAGGTTTGCACTTTATCAATACTAATTAAACTCTTATTTTCCTTTGTCATAGGTAACGCCATCAAATAAGATTTTTCAATATTAGCTTTGATTGGAAAAAGATATGGGATATTAAAAAAAGGATAATGACATGCAAAAACAATTTTTTTAGTTATTATTTTATGACTATTAGTAAAGCAACTATATAAATCATTTTCTTTTATAATTTTAATTATTTTTGTATTTTCATAAATCTTTTTCCCACTTTTTAGACATATATCTTTTAAAGCATTTAAATATTTAAGGGGATGAAACACATAAGTATCATTTACTTTAATAGCATAAAGACTTTTTATTTTACCAAATTTACCTTGATAATCTTCAACATGAACATTTAAAGCTTGTAAATATTCTTTTTCTTTTTTTAACTTCTCTATTTTATTTATATCATTGGTATATACATAAGATTCTACTTTATCTAAATTACATTTGATCTGTTCTTTATTTATTATATCTAAAATCTTATTACAAGCATCTTTTTGAGAATTTAAATAAGATAATGCTGTATTAAAAGAATAAGTATTAATTAACTTTTGATATATATCTTCTTGTAAATAATTAATTTTACCTGTTGTATGTCCAGTTGTACCAGTTCCTACTAAAGAGGTATCTACTAAAGTTACATTTAAATTACTATCTTTTAAATTATAAAGAATCGATAAACCCGTAATACCTCCGCCAATAATTAAGACATCAGTTTTAATATCTTCATTTAATGAAATAGGATTTTTATTAGGATTATCTTTTAACCACAAGCTAATATTTTCCATGTTAACCACCTATTGATAGTATAAGAATTTGTTTATCCTACCAAACTGGTAATTATTTCATATTAATAAATTATAGTTTATTTAGACAAATTTTTGGTATAATATAAAGGAGATGATAAAAATGAAAAAAGTAATTCCATTTTTAGGTATTTTAATGATTATTGGGATAATTTTAGCATTCTTTTATCTTACTCCCAAAGAAATATTAAATATCAAAGGTACAATTACGGAAATTAGTAATGATAATTTAACTATTGTTAGTCAAGATGGAAAAACTTTTAAAATAACCAACTTTAAAGAAGATTATGTAATGGGAAGTACAATTGAACTTTTATGTGAAGATAATAACGAGATTATTGATTTAAATAATTGTGAAATAAAAAATTATACTCCTAAAAAAATAGAAACAGAAGAGAAAAAAGAATTATTCCAAGATTATTATGAAAAATCAGAAGAAATAGTTAATAATCTAAGTATTGAAGAAAAAATTAGTCAATTACTTATTGTTAGACACGCAAAACAAAATGATATAAATATTCAAAAAGAAAACCAATTTGGGGGCATTATCTTCTATGAAAGTGATTTTAAAAATAAAACTAAAGAAGAAGTAAAAAAGATGATTAATGATTTACAAAATGTATCTAATATTCCTTTACTAACAGCGATAGATGAAGAAGGGGGAAAGGTTTCAAGACTAAGTAGTAACAAAAATTTAGTTACAACACCTTTTAAATCGTCTCAAGAGTTATATAAAGAGGGTGGCCTTGCAAAAATTAGAGAAGATGTTCAAAATAAAAGTGCAATTTTAAAAGATCTAGGTCTAAATTTAAACTTAGCACCAGTTGTAGATGTATCTACTAATCAAAATGATTATATGTTTGCAAGAAGTCTTGGATTAGATACTGATACTACATCTCAATATGCAGAAGCAGTTATTACCGCAAGTAAAAACACAGGGGTTTCTTATACTTTAAAACATTTCCCTGGTTATGGAAATAATTTAGATACTCATATAGGTAGTAGTATCGATAATAAAAAATATGAAGATATTTTAAAAGAGGATATTCCTCCTTTTGCATCTGGTATTAATGCCGGTGCAGAAGCAGTTATGGTAAGTCATAATATAGTCGTAGCTATTGAAAATACTCCAGCTTCTCTTTCCATAAATGTACATAATATTTTAAGAAATGATTTAAATTTTAGTGGTGTAATTATTACTGATGATTTAAGCATGGGTGCTTTAAATTCTTATGAAGATATCTATATTAAAGCTTTATTAGCTGATAATGATCTAATTATTACTTCCTCTTATAATGATGCTTTAGAAAATATACAAAAAGGTTTAAAAAATAATATTATCAATGAAGAATTAATTAATAAAAAAGTTACAAAAATAATTGCCTGGAAATTATTTAAAAATTTATTCTAAAACTAATTTAAATGCATATCCTTTATTAAGGGGTTTAATATGACATTTATTAGAAAAATATTTTATTTATTTTTACCAATTTTACTTGGCTCATTAGTTGGGCTTATCATATCTAACTTTATAGATTATGGTTTATTAATAAAACCTTTATTATCACCACCAGGCTATTTATTTCCAATTATTTGGTCTATCATTTATATTCTTATGGGGCTATCATTTTTACTTTATCGGCAAAATTATAATGATTTAAAAGTTATTAAAATCTATTATTTACAACTGGCTTTCAATCTATTATGGTCAATTTTCTTCTTTGTTTTTAAATGGCGATTATTCACTATCTTCTGGACATTCATTTTATTAGGATTAGTTATTTATCTTTTATATCTATTTTATAAAAATTATAAACCTTCATTTTATTTAAATATTCCTTATTTAATATGGTTAATATTTGCAACTTATTTAACAATTGGGGTTTATATATTAAACTAAAAAAGATCATTTCTGATCTTTTTTCTCTTTAATTATTTTATTAAGGTTATTAATAATGTCATAGGTACCATCAGTAAAAATTGGAACACTTGCTAAAACTAAATCAATATCTTTCGTAATAAAATAATAAATTACTGCACTTATTACCCCAATTAATAAGTTTTGAATAGGAATCATTTCATTTTTAATTTTAGGATGTTTTTTAGCGAGTAGTCCCAGCACAATGGTAACTATAAAAGTAACAACATGAAAAATAGCTGATAAAATAAAAAATCCCCTCCATTTATTTTATGAAAAGGATTTTATTTTTGTATAATTAAATTGCCTAATCGCGATTATTAAAAACAAGAAGTAATCGCGCTATTTCTAAAATAGATGTTAAAACTGAAGCTACATATGTCATCGCTGCCGCCATTAACATTTTACTGACACCATTTTCTTCTTTTTTATTAACTATGTTTAATTTCTTTAATTCTTCTTTAGCTCTTCTACTAGCATCAAATTCAACTGGTAATGTAATAAGTTGAAAAATTAAACCAATACTAATTAAACCAATTCCAAATATAAATATATTAAAATATTCTGTTAATAAACCAATAATAATCACAAACCAAGAAAATGATGAAACTAAATTAACTACTGGTACTAATAAACTACGAATACGCATTGGTTTATAGTTCTCTTGGTCTTGAATTGCATGACCACATTCATGAGCTGCGACTGAAATTGCCGCAACTGTTTCACCTTTAAAAATATCTCTTGATAATTTGATAACTTTTCTAGTTGGGTCATAATGGTCAGTTAAATTACCACTTGTTTCCACAACATATATATCTTCTAATCCATGAGCATCTAATATTTTCCTTGCTACTTCAAATCCAGATATTCCCTTACTATTATTTTCTTTTTTATATTTGCCATATGAAGTACTTATATTTATTTGAGCAATAATTGGTATTAAGATAATTAATAAATACAATAATAAATTCATTTTAAATCACCTCAAATTTAGTTCCTTCCCTAGTATCTTTTATAATAATTCCCATATTTTTTAATTCATCTCTTATTTGATCAGCTTTTTCATAGTCTTTATTAGCTTTAGCTAAATCTCTTTCAGCTATTTTTTTAAGAACATATTCTTCATCATAATCTTTATTTTCACTTTTCGTTAAGTCTAAACTAAATACATAATCAAAATCATTAATTAATTTTAATTTTGTCGTACCATTTAAATCACTTTTTAAAACATCATATAAAATTTTTAAAGCATTGGCAGTATTTAAATCATCCTCTAAAGTGTTTTTAAATTTCTCTTTAAATTCATTAAATTTTTCTTCTTCAAATACACCATCTGGTTTTAAACTTAATACTTTATTTTTTAATTTTTTATAAGCATTCATCGCCCCATCTAGTGATTCATAAGTAAAAATTAATTGTTTACGATAATGACTTTGTAAACACATGAATCGATAGCTTAAAGGATCATAACCTTTTTTTAATATGGTATTTAAGGTTAATGATTCCCCACTACTTTTACTCATTTTTCCATTTTTGTCATTTAAATGTTCACCATGCACCCAATATTTACACCACTTATGACCTAAATAACTTTCAGATTGAGCAATTTCATTGGTATGATGCGGAAATATATTATCAACACCACCACAATGGATATCTAAATATTCGCCTAAATATTTAATGCTAATTCCAGAACATTCAATATGCCAGCCAGGATAACCTTTGCCAAAAGGACTATCCCATTTTAATTCTTGTGAATCAAATTTGCTCTTGGTAAACCATAAAACAAAATCAGCTTTATTTTTTTTGTTTTCATCTAGTTCAACTGTATCTCTAACTCCATCTATTAAATCATCAGATTCTTGATTAGTAAGCAAATAATAATTTTGAAGTTTTGATGTATCAAAATAAATATTACCACCACTTTTATATGCATAACCACTTGCTAATAACTTTTCAATTATTTTGATATCTTCTTCAATATTTGTAGTTGCAGGAACAATAATTTTCGGTTTTTTAATATTTAAAGTCTCCATGTCTTTAAAAAAAGCATCAGTATAAAATTTAGCAATTTCTAAAACATTTTTATGGGCTTTTTTCGCACTTTCAACCATTTTATCATCGCCAGTATCAGCATCACTAGTTAAATGTCCAACATCTGTTATATTCATACATCTTTTTACTTTGTAACCTAAATAATTTAAAGTTTTTTCGAGAATATCTTCCATTATATAAGTTCTTAAATTGCCAATATGAGCATAATTATAAACTGTTGGCCCACAAGTATACATTTTTACTTCATCTTTATTCCAAGGAATAAAATCTTCAATTTTTTTAGATAAAGTATTGTATATTTTCATATATCCTCCTTAACTAAGTCTATTAATTACTTTTTCTTTTCCTATTAAGAATATTTCATCAGGAAGTTCAGGACCATGTTCTACCCCACTTATTTTAATTCTAATTGGCATATATAATAGTTTACCTTTAACTCCTGTTTTTTCTTTAACTTTATTGATAACTTCAGCAATTTCTTCAGTATTCCAATCTTTTAAGTTTTCTAATTCTTCTTTATAGGCTTTAATAACGATTGGAATATTTTCATCACTTTCTAAAAATTCTTTATTTTCATTACTAATATTTATTTCATCATTAAAGAAAATATTAACAAGTTCATTTATTTCTTTACCATATGATAGATGATCTTTATATATTAGTAATAATTTATTAACCCATTCTTCACTTTTATCACTAATATCATGAGTTAAAAATGGTTTTATATATTCTAAATACTTTTCATCACTTAAATTGTTAATATATTTATGATTAAACCAATTTAATTTTTTAACATCATATTGGCTAGAAGATTTACTAATTCTTTTTTCATTAAAACTTTTAATTAGTTCTTCCATTGTAAATACTTCTTGATTATTTTCGGGACTCCATCCCAATAATACTAAATAATTTACAATTGCCTCTGGTAAATATCCCTCTTCATATAAATCCATAAATGAAGCATCACCATTTCTTTTAGATAATTTATTACCATCACTACCTAAAACCATTGCAACATGAATATAAGTTGGTTTTTCCCAGCCAAATGCTTCATATAATAAATTATATTTTGCTGTTTGATCTAGATATTCTTTGCCTCTTATAACATGAGTAATTTCCATTAAATGATCATCAATAACATTAGCAAAATTATAAGTTGGAAACCCATCACTTTTAAGTAATATTTGATCATCTAAAATACTATTATCAATTTTAACTTTACCATAAATTAAATCATCAACAATAGTACTGCCAATTTTAGGCATCTTTTGTCTTATAACATAAGGAACACCATTTTTTAAATTTTCTTCAATCTTTTCTTTACTTAATTTTGAACATCTTCCATCATATAAAAATGGCTTTTTGCGAGCATTAGCTTTCTCTCGCATTTCCTCTAATTCACTTTCAGTACAAAAGCAATAATAGGCTTTTCCTTTTTCTACTAAATCTAAAGCATATTTTTTATAAATATCTTTTCTTTCACTTTGAATATAAGGACCATATTCTTTAGGATTATTAGGTCCTTCATCTATTTTAAAGCCACATAGCTCTAAAGTTTTATATATAAAATCTATTGCTCCCTCAACTTTACGATTTTGATCAGTATCTTCAATTCTTAAAATAAAATCACCATCATATTTTTTAGCTACTAAATATTCAAAAATAGCAGTTCTTAAATTTCCGATATGCATAAACCCAGTTGGAGATGGGGCAAATCTTGTTCTTACTTTCATGTAATCACTTCCTAAGTAGTATTCTACCATATTATTAGGAATTTTTCATTAAAAATAAACTATACACTCTCTTATTTTTCTTTTAATTTTTCTTTTTCTTCTAAATATTGATAATTAAGATTATTTTGATTACTAATTACTGATTTTCCAAGTTTTTGTTCTAAATTATCTCTTGCAACTTTAGATACATTACCACCCATCTTAGCAATTACTTTATTTTGCTCTAATCCATAAGGTTTATGTTCTTTAGCAAGTTCTCTTGTGGCAATTTCTCCTAAATCAGTAAGAACAATTTCTATATCAGACATATTATCTCTTAAAGATTCTTTTCTAATACCTTTATATTCTTTATATTCACTGGCTTTCATACCAGACCATTCTTTATATATTTCATTAGTTAATATTCCATATTCGTATTCTTTGGAAATACCAGCATCTTTCCACACATCAGTTAATTTATTTCTATTTAGTATTCCTTTTAATCTAGTTTCAATCCATTTATCAGAATATCCTCTTTGGCGATAATAACTAATTGCTCTTTTAATAGCAATCTCGGGATCAAAAACTTCATCAATTCTTTCACTTCCTAAGTTGGCAAGCCAAATTTTAAATGGCTCTGCTTTAGGACTAGGTACAGACTCGATTAGTCTTAAAATGCCTTTTGTATCTAAAGCATCTGTTAAATAATTTTTACCATCTTTTTTTGACTTCATTTTCAGTTGCACGATATTTTCGTGCAACTCACTGCCTTCACTTAAAAGCTTTCTTTTTAAATCACTCCAATAATTTCTTGGAATATTAGCATTTGTTAAAGCTCCAATTACATCAACTACACTAAAATAATAATCTTCCTTTTCGGTATCCCAAATACTTCTTATTTCCTTTCCCTCAAATAAATTTGAAATTGTTTCTAATTTGTCTTTATTCATTATAAACCTCCCTGATATTAGCATCATATATCAAGAACATTTGTTTGTCAATGTATTTTATAAAATTTTTATATATAATTTTTTAAAAAAATGAGAGAGACATATTGCTATGCCTCTCCTTGGATTAAGTTATATCTATTTTAACGTCTTCGTTGACGATTTTTAGGCAATTATGAAAGGATTAGTTGCACTACCATCACCTGAACTATAAGTAATTGAACCATCATTTTTTAGATAAAATACTGGGTAAACATTAATATTAACCGAAATGTCGTACATAGCAATACCTATCGAGTCATCTGCTACGTACCAAGCATATTTACGGGCATCAGTGACGGCACTAGCAGCACGGATAATAGTCCATGCCTTTTCCAAATTCATCCAATTTTTACATATATAATTTTCTGAACTATAAAAGCAATTGGTATTTCCGTTAATATCTTTTGCATAATAATAATCGCTTAGATTAATTAGTCCTATTTTAACAGCAGATTTAACATAAGAACTTAAAATACCACTCTTTTCAGCTTCCATTATACGGGAAGCAATACCAGGAATAGTAGAACTATCATTATAATCAGAATCTCGTCCAACAGCCCCAATATTCCATATATTATTATCGATATAATCTGCCCAATTTGATAATGTCTTTATCCATTCATTATTTAAATAAGAGGACAATGACGCTTCAGGAAGGCCCTCATATTTACCCCAAGCTGCATTAATAATAGCTTCATCATTCCAAGATCGTGTACCAATTGATGAATCTTTTAATATTTTTAGTCTATGGTCTTTATCTACGCCTATTATACGATACATATATTTTTCTTCTTCTCCAATACAATCTGATCTATTATATGTACCAAAACAAATATAATTATTAACGTCTGTATAACTGTCTCCTGAAAAACGATATTCAAGATCATCATCAGGATTTGTAGTCTTTTTTAAGCCCTTTGGCATTTCATCTATAATGTAATCTCCTATTGGATTCCCAATTAAATAAAAAGTACAATAAACAGTTCTATTACTTGTTACTGTGATATTTCCTTCTTCATCAACTGTGACTGGTATATTATCAAGTTTTTCTTTATTTTCATCTACACACACTGTCATATTTTTATCTATATGATATCCAGCGGGAAACGTATTATCTGTTTTTTCCTTATATTCGCCATTTTCTTTAACGTAAAAAGCAAAATGTTCGTTTGTAACATTATTTTCAACTTTATTTTCTAATATTTTTCCTGCATTATATGATTTCCATGTTAAAAATATACTTATTACTTCTACCACTATTAATACAGTTATAATTATCCTCTTTTGATTCTTCATAAGATCACCCAAATAAAACATATTGTTTTACCTAATAATAATTTTATAACAAAGTGTTTTAAAAATCAATATAACAATATGTTTTAATATAAAATTTCTGTAGATTGACGAGGGCGTAATGAATAGATTAAAAGAAATAAGAGAAGATAAAAATTTAAGACAAAGTGATATAAGTAAAATTTTAAATGTTTCCCAAGTAGCGTATAGTTATTATGAAATAGAAAAAAGACAAATCCCTATTGATTTGTTAAAAAAGTTAGCTAAATTATATAATGTATCGGTTGATTATTTACTTTATTTAACTGATGAAAAGAAACCTTATCCAAGAAGTATAATGGATAATACTAAATAACTTGGAAAAAGAAGATAATTGTATAATTGTAAATTTTAGAGTATACTTATTATTAGGAAGTGTGAAAGTTCACGCCGCCTATTGTATAGTCGACGCTATTGTATTATAAATACAACGGCGTCTTTTAATTTTGATTTGGATTTAGCGGCGCCACTTTCACACTTCAGTGCCTTATTCTAACTATTTTACATTTTAATGTAAAGCTTTTTCGGACGCCATTTTTCGACAAAGAAAAAATCTGCAAATTTATGCAGGTTTTTTCATACTTAAAGAAACTTTTTGCTTTTCAATATTAATATCATCCACATAAACATTTATAATATCTCCAACTGAAAGTATTTCTGATGGATGTTTAATAAATTTATCACTCATTTTAGAAATATGAATTAAGCCATCATTTTTTATACCAATGTCAACAAATGCTCCAAAATCAACGACATTTCTAACTGTGCCTTGTAATTTCATTCCTACTTTTAAATCTTCTAAATGCAGAACATCTTTTTTTAAAATAGGTTTTGGTAACATATCTCTTGGGTCTCTATTTGGTTTAATTAAAGAATTAATTATATCTTCTAAAGTATACTTATCTATATTTAATTCTTTACTTAAATTTAATATATCTAAATCTTTAACCTTATTTTTAATTTCTTCTTTACCAATACTATTAAGATCTAAATTCAAATATTTTAATAAAGCATAAGTAGCATTATAACTTTCAGGGTGAATACTAGTTGTATCAAGAATATTATCTCCATTAAGTATTCTTAAAAAGCCAATTGCTTGTTCATAAATTTTACTAGTTAGAATCTTCTCTTTTAATAATTCTTCTCTTTTAGTAAAAGGGTGAATATTTTCTCTATAATTAATTATTTTATCAATTGCACTTTTAGTTAACCCAGAAATATATTGTAAAATAGAAGGAGATGCCGTATTTAAATTAACTCCAACTTGATTAACTACTTTTTGGGTAATAAAGTTTAGACTTTCTTTTAATTTTTTACTTGTAACATCATGTTGATATAAACCAACCCCAATACTTTCAGGATCTATTTTAACAAGTTCAGATAAAGGGTCAGCAAGTCTTCTCCCGATAGAAATAGCACTTCTTTCTTCTACATGTAAATTAGGAAATTCAGAAATAGCTAATTTACTTGCTGAATAAACAGAGGCTCCAGCTTCACTTACAATAATATATTCAACATCTCTTTTAGCACTTTTAATAACATCGGCAATAAAACTTTCTGATTCCCTTGAAGCTGTGCCATTCCCAATTGCAATCACATCTATTTTATAATCATCAATTAATTTTAAAACTGTTTCCTTACTTTTTTCATATTCACATTTTGGTTCATGCGGGTAGATTACCGCAATTTTTAAAGGTTTACCCGTTTTATCTAACACTGCTAGTTTACAACCAGTTCTGTATGCTGGATCAAACCCCAAAATAATTTTTTCTTTAATTGGTGGTTGCATTAATAATTTTTCTAAATTATCACAAAAGTTATCGATTGCCACATCTTCAGCTTTTTCTTTTAATTCACTTCTTATCTCTCTTTCAATAGATGGAGCAATTAATCTTTTATAACTATCTTTAATTGCGGCTTCTACTACTAAAGTAAGTTCATTATTTGTTTTATCTTTAATAACCTTTTCTTTTAAATAATCTAAAATTATATTTTCATCTATAGAAATATTAACATTTAAAATTCCTTCACTTTCACCTCTGTTAATAGCTAAAACACGATACTTTTTAATATACTTAACTTCTTCTTTAAAATCATAATACATCTCATAAGTTTTAAGTTCATCTACAGCATCTTTTTTCTTTTTACTAGTAAGTAAGCCATTATGAAAAGTTAAATATCTAATTTGTTTTCTAAATGAAGCATTATCACTTATCCATTCGGCAATAATATATTTAGCCCCTAAAATAGCATCATCTACCATTTTAACTTCATTATTTAAATATTTTTTAGCTAAATCTTCTAATTTACCATTTACTTTAAAACTCATAATTATTTTAGCTAAAGGTTCTAAACCATTTTTTATAGCTTCGGTTGCTTTTGTTTTTTTCTTTTCTTTAAAAGGACGATAAATATCTTCTATTTCGACAAGCTTTTGAGCATCTTCTATTTTCTTAGTAATCTCATCTGTAAGAAGCCCTTTTTCATCAATTAATCTAATTACTTCTTCTTTTCTTTTTTGTAAATTAACACCATATGTATATTCCGTTTCAATGGCTCTAATAACCGTTTCATCTAAATTACCAGTAACTTCTTTACGATATCTAGCAATAAATGGAATTGTATTTCCTTCTTCTAGTAATTTTAAAATTGCTTCCACACTTTTAACATTAATATTTAAAGTATGAGCTAAATTTTCAATTATATTATTTTGCATCTTTTATAACTCCTTCAATTATTTCTTTAACTTCTTCATATGTTTCATCTAAAAATTCTAAACGAAAATTTTTTATTCCTAAATTTTTTAAAGTATTAATATCTTTTCTCAAATCTGTTAAATTAGTATTCATAATCGTTGTACTATGAGTTAGGGGATTACTTTCTAATTTATAGAGCTTTTTATTACGATCTTCAAGATAATACTTCTTATCATTTTGACAGGCATGACAAACTTTATCTTTATTAACAAGATAATTTAAAGGACAATACTTCATTATCATTAATTCAATATGACCAAATATTAATACTTCAATATTATTTTTATTATTATAATTACTCATTATATCTTTAATATTATCTAAACTATTTTCTGGTGATATTGTAATAACACTTGCATACTTATTTAAATAATCCAATGTATAATGATTAGTTACATTCAAAAAATAATCAGCTCGATTGTTAGGATATTTAACTAAACTAGCATAATCTGTAACAAGTAGTTTATCATAAGTATAGTTATGATTTAGATTATCTCTTGAAATACGATAAATTAAATCATCTTGATAAAGTTTGGGATTACTTACAATAATATTTTTTAAATTCAAATCAAAGCATGCTTGTAATTGTTCTTTAGTTTTAACAAGAACACTTATCCCTCTACTATCTTTTTCTTTTACTTCTCTTTTAAATTCTTTTTCAAGATAATTTACTTTTTTATTTTCTCTAATATTTTTTAACTCATCTAAAGCATCTCTTCTTAAGTTTTTTAAAGTACCTACTGGTATAAATATATCTTTATCCATATCTATATTAATTAAATCAATCTTAAAAGGAGAATCACCTAATTTAGTTAAAACTTCTTGCACTCTTTCTCTATTAATCGGAGCATTAATTGATTTTTCAATTTCCTTTTCACTATTTAAACAGATATTATTTTCCCCATCCGTTACTTTTAACTTTAATTTTTCCCCTACTTTAGCCTCTAGATTCATTTTAACTAAAACCTTTTTATATCCATTTGGATACATTTCGACAATAGGTTTAGTAAGCATAACATCATCTAAAGTTTTCAAATCCATAAAATTATCTAAATAGATAGTAGTATCTTTAACTCCTTCATTTATTAATTTATCATGTTCATTATAAATAAAATTAACATTAATACCAATATTATGATTTTTAAAACGAATACCCTCAAATTGTTTTAAATTATGTATTAGTTTAAATTGAATTTTTTTTGGTGTTACTTTAGTAACTTCGCCAATTTTAAGGCCAATATGATTAGGAGATTTTATATTCATAATATCCTTATCATTAAATAAATATCCTTTAGTATATTCTCTATTAAAAATAGCCTTTAATAAATCAAAATCACTTTTTTCTACTAACAATTCTTTATTATTTTCATAACTATCAATGAGTTTACGATAAATTCTGGTTACTACTGCCACATATTCAGGGCTTTTCATCCGTCCTTCAATTTTAAAACAAGTAACATCACTTGCCATGAGTTTTGCAAAGTCATTTATTGAACATAAATCTTTTGGACTTAATAAATAATCGCCATCAGTTTTAATTAAATTATTATCCTCATATAATTTATAAGGAAGACGACACATTCCGGCACATTCGCCACGATTACCACTTCTATTTAAAATAAGCGACGAAAAAAGACATTGACCACTGTAAGAGATACATAAAGAGCCATGAATAAAAACTTCTTTTTCTAAATTAGTTTTAATATTACTGATATAATCAAGGGGAAGTTCCCGAGCAAATACGACCCGTTTTACTCCTAAATTTTCTAAAAATTTTAAAGTTTCTTCGGAATGATTATGCATTTGTGTTGACGCATGAATTTCTAAATTAGGAAGAGTTTCATGTACTAAATTAATTAACCCTACATCTTGCATTATAAGAGCGTCCACTCCTATTTTATGTAATGTTTTTATATACTCTAGAGCTTCATCTATTTCTGATTCATATATTAAAGTATTAACAGTTATATAAATTTTAACCCCATATAAATGACATAATTTAGTAGCATCTAGAATATCATCGATTGTAAAGTTAGGAGCAAAAGCTCTAGCCCCAAATTTCTTGCCACCCAAATAAACCGCATCAGCTCCATTATGGATCGCGGCCTTTAAAGCATCAAGACTACCAACAGGCACTAGTAACTCATGTTTAATCATTAAACTCACTCCATATTCCACCTTTTGGCATTAATTTAAAATCCATTACTTCATCTTTTACCGGGTGTTTAAATTTCAAATGATAAGCATATAACGCAATTTGTTTTCTATCTTCCTTACCATATAATTGATCACCATATAAAGGACAATTTCTACTTGCAAATTGCAGACGAATTTGATGATGGCGCCCTGTAATTAAATTAACTTTAACTAAATTTAAATTATTATGTTTTTTAAGAAGTTCATACTCTAATTTAGCATATTTACCATTTTCCGTGATAATACTTTTTTCATTTACTTTCTCAATGTAATCTTCCATAATACCTTTTTTATTTATATTACCATAACAAACTAGTAAATATTCTTTTATCATCTCATGGTTTTGAATCATTTTAGAAAGCCGAGATGCAGCTTTACTTGTTTTAGCAAAAACCATAATTCCTCCGACTGGTCTATCTAAACGATGAACAAGTCCCAAATAGACATTTCCTGGTTTTTGATATTTTTCTTTCAAATATTTCTTTATAATTGTTAGTAAATCTAAGTCTTTTGTATAATCACTTTGGCATAAAACATTTGGCTTTTTTTCCACTACTATTAAGTGATTATCTTCATATAAAATATTTAAATTATTCATTTTCTACTCTTCCTGTAATACCACAAGATAAATAAAGATTACTATTTTCAATAGGTAAGCATAAATCATCAACTAAGATTTTTTTATCTGGAAAATTAATTTTTAAAATATTTTCTAAAGATACATTAGGTAAATTAGTTGAATAAGTATTTATTATAAAGAATAAGAAATTATCTTCTAATATTTCTTTACAAGATTTAATTAAATTTTCTAAATCAGTATCTAATTGCCATACTTCCCCATTAGCGCCCCTTCCATAACTAGGAGGGTCCATAATAATAGCATCATATTTATTTCCTCTTCTTATTTCTCTTTTGACAAATTTTATAACATCATCAACTAAATAACGAACCGGTTTATCTTCTAAATTATTAAGTTTAACATTTTCTTTTGCCCACTCAATCATCCCTTTTGATGAATCGACATGAGTAACTTTTGCCCCAGCTTTAAGACATGCGACAGTAGCACCACCAGTATAAGCAAATAAATTTAAAACTTTAACTTCTTTATTACTTTCTTTTATCTTATTCATGGCATAATCCCAATTACAAGCTTGTTCGGGAAAAATTCCTGTATGTTTAAAGCCCATTTCTTTAATTAAAAATTTTAAATCATTATATTTAATAACCCAACTTTCAGGGGTTTTTAATTTATTCTCCCAATGTCCTCCACCCGTATTACTACGATGATAGATTGCATTTATTTTATATTCAGAAAAGTCACCTAAATCCCAAGTAACTACGGGATCCGGTCTTAAAAGCAAAATATCTTTCCAACTTTCTAGTTTCATACCTTTACTAGTTTTAATTATTTTATAATCTTGCCAATTATTACTTACTAACATAAATTTCACCTACAAATTAATTATACAATAAAAATTAAAAATAACATAATATTTAAAAATCAAATTAGCTTTTAAACTAATCTGATTAATTACTTATTTTAGATATATTACTAACGGCATAGATGGCATCGCTAGCAGCAGTCACTAACTGATAAATATCTTTTTTAATAACATCACCAATTGCATAAATACCATCTATATCTGTTTCATATTTTTCATTTACTTTAATATACCCTTGTTCATCTAAAATACCTAAGTCACTAAACATATCAGTATTTGGCTTATAGCCAATGTAAATGAACACACCTTCAACATTTAATGTTTGGCCATTATCTAGAATTACACTTTCAATTTTATTATCTTTTTCTTGATATTCTTTTATATTAACATTATAAATTATTTCTATATTAGATGTTTTTTTTACTTTTGTTTCTAATATTTTTTCGCCTTTAAATCTATCTTTTCTATTTAATAAATAAACTTTATGACAAATTCTTGCTAAATATAATGATTCTTGAAGTGCACTTGAGCCACTACCAATCACCGCAATATCTTTATCTTTATAAAAAGCTCCATCACATGTAGCGCAAGTACTAATTCCTCTACCTAACAAATCTTTTTCATTATCTAACCCTAAATATTTAGGCTTTGTCCCTGTCGCTATTATTACTTTACTAGCTAAATATTCACCATTACTGGTAATAACTTTTTTTGTATCTTTATCTACTTCTATTTTTTTTACTTCTTCAAATTTATAAGGAATTTCTAAATCTTTAACTTGATCAAGTAGTTTTAAGGAAAAATCTACTCCTTTAATATTTAAAAGACCAGGATAATTACTAACCATTTCGATGTTGTTTAACATTCCTCCGGGTGTTCCTTTATCGATAAGTAAAACATTTAAATTACCCCTTTTAGCATAAATACCAGCGGTTATACCACCAATACCCATACCAATAATTATTAAATCATACATATTACCCTCCTAAAACATAACTGGACCATTTTGTTCTTCGTTATATAAATCTTCAAAACGCCCCTTACGACTTAAAATCATGAAAATAATTAGGCCAACAACGAATGCCCCCACAGAGACAATTTGAGCAACTCTAAAACCACCTAACATTAATGAATCAGTTCTTAATGCTTCTATAAAAAATCTTATTAAACCATAATACATCATATATATACATGTTAATTGGCCTCTTTTTAAATAACGATAACGCCTAACAAATAAGAGAATAATAAAGCCAAGTAAACATAATAAACTTTCATATAAGAATGTTGGATGGTAATAAACATTACCTATTTTCATGCCATTAACAATAAATTCTGGTAAATGTAAAACATTTTTTAAAAAATAATAACTAGTCGCTGCCCCGTGAGCTTCACTATTAAAAAAGTTTCCCCATCTTCCTATTGCTTGGGCAAGTAAAAGAGGCACTACTACCATGTCAGTTATTTTATAAGAATTAATATTATACTTTTTAGTATAAAATAGAAGGGTTATAAAACCACCTATTATACCGCCATGAATAGCAAGCCCACCTTTCCATATTTTAAGTATTTCAACGGGATTATTTTTATAAAACTCAAAATTAAATAAACAATAATAAGCTCTAGCACAGATAATTCCTATAACAATTACCCAAAATGCTAAATTAATTATAAATTCAGATGGTATATTAAATCTTTTTGCTTCTCTTATTACCATAATTATAGCTAAAAACATTCCTATAAGTAACATAATAGAATACCATCTTATATCAAAACCAAAAATACTAAACGCTATTGGATTCATTATATCCACTCCTGTTTTTATTATAAACTAAAATAATATTTATGAAAATATTATTTTAATTTTTTTACAAAAGTTTTAATTTATTCGTTTATTATAAGCATTATTCATTAACAATAAAAGGATCTACAAGTGTACCTATTCCTGATGTGATTATTGTGCCTCTTTCTAAATAAAATACAGGACGAAAAAGATTATTTGTATAATGAACATAGCTACACCATGCACAATATTGGCCAGTCGAATTTATAGACGTCGCTCTTGCTCCATTAGTCATCTTCATTCCCCCATCCATCGTCCATTCATTTTGGTCTACATAATCATCATCATTATGACTTAAATGCATCCAACTTGTTATAAGTACTTCTGCTTTATTAGCAGTACCTCCTTCAATATTTTTTACATAATCATTAGTTGTTAATAATCCTATTTTAGCATCTATCTTATAACTAGTATTACGATTAAAATACGCGGCATATTTATCCCAATTATAAGTATCTGCTATTTTGGTTAACCAACCTTCTGGTAAGTATTCTGTTCCTATAAATACATTATTTCCTTCATCTAACCCATTTAATCTTTTATATAATTGACTCTCTGGCCAAGATAGATCTTTAGATGAATTATTATGCCATACTTCAGTTTGAGGTAAAGCCTCTTTTTTAATTATCTTTAATTGGCCATCTTCATTTATTCCTATGATTCTATACATATATTTATCTGTATCTTGTGTACATTCATTCTTATCATATGTTCCAAAACATATATAGTTATTTGTTACTTCTTCATATGTCCCTTGATATCTAAATAAACTAGTGTCTTTAGTACTACTTAAGGTTTTATTTATATCATACTTTCTTATATATTCTTCGGTTTCATTTATCCCTATATCACATGTTAAATTTTGCATCTCAATTTCCACATTTATCTTTTTATCTGCTAAATAATTTTGTTCTATATCTTTATTCTCTATACTTACATAACCATTTATTGTATTACTATCTCCACTTATTACATTTATCTCAATTGGTATTATTATTTCACCATTTGTACTTTGTAATTCTGATAAATCTATTTTCTCAGTTATGTTTCCTCCATCTAGTACCAAGTAAGCATCATCTTTTTTGATGACACTTCCCATACTACCATTTGTTATATCTAATTTTATTTTTATTTCACCATTACACTTATATCTATTATTTTCTTCTTCTTTGGTTGCTGTTAATTTTATTAAATCATGTCTTCCTTCTACTCTCTCAGTTAAAAAATCTAGTTCTTCATCAGCATAATAATATCCTTCATTATATTTTGACATTTCACTTCCTCTTAGATTTATATGAAGATTATTGACAACATTTTGAAGGGTTATTGTATCTACTTTACCTGTTGATGCAGTTACTATAGTTGGGGTATTAGAAGAGTAATTCACTTCAACAGAAAAATAGGCATATGATGCCCCAACAAGTAATACTAACAAGAATAATATTCCTATTATTAGTTTTATATCGATTATTTTCTTTCCTCTTGCCATATATTTTCCTCTTTTTTATAATTCTTCTATTTCACTTGGTAATAATACATTTCCAGTTTTACCTGCTTCTTTTAATCTTGCTTCAATCCAATCTCTATTTGATTCGTCTTTTACTATGATAGTTATGCCATTTTTTATACCTGCAAACATTAAATCATAAGATGTTACTTGATTAAATTCAGCATTCCTTAAATCTAAATATTCTAATGATTTCATATCTCGAAACATGCTACTGGTAACTACTACTTTATTTGTATTAAAATTTGATAAATCAAGCCTTGTTAATAAAGTACTATTATAAAACATAGCGTTCATATCTGTTACTTGACTCGTATCAAATTTGGATAAATCTAAATTTTGCAATGAGGACATACCACAAAACATAAAAGACATAGTTGTTACATTACTAGTGTTAAACTTAGATAAGTCCAATTCTTTTATTAAAGTCGTATCCCTAAACATGTTGCTCATGGTGGTTACATTGCCTGTATAAAAACCACTAACATCTAATTCAGTTACTGAGCGCATTCCCGAAAATATGCTAGACATATCAGTGACTTTCATTGTATTAAAATTGGATACATCAAGTTTGGTTACACTACTTAAACCTGAAAACATATGAGATAAGATGGCTGAGTTTTTTGTATTAAAATTACTGACATCTAATTCTGTTAAGTTTCGTAATCCAAAAGATTCTGAAAAGTTCGTTTTTTCTATATACCATTTACTTACATCAAATTTGGTTACATTTGATGAAGCACTAAAACATCGCCACATACCCGCTAATAAATCTGTATAAAAATTAGATAAATCTATTGTTTCAAGACTGTTCATATTTGAAAAAAAGAAATCAAGGCCCGAAGCATAAATATTATCTTTGCTTCCTATATATAAATTATAAAATTGATTTTCTTCGTCCTCTGTTCCTTTGGGAATTTCTTCTAACCATCCTATTATACTTCCAGCTGGTGATTGTAGATTGCCTGTTCCAACTCTTGTTAAATCCCAATTTATCTTATCTTTGATATTATCATCTATATAATTAACAAAATATATATTTTTAATATATGGACCATATTCAGCACTTCTAAATTCATCAAATTGGCGATTCCAATCATACGCTTTTAAATAAACTGCTCTCTCACCAGTTAACTCGCATTTTAAATCAGTGGTATCTATATCTATATTGATATCTTTTTCAGAGAGATAACTTTGGTCTTCATCTCTATTTGTTAATTCTATATATGTCTCTATACTTTTACTATTATTACCGACGATATCTAAACTTATTGGTATTGTTGTTTCATTTTTTTCTTTTAATGTAGATAAATCAATAACTTGGTGATTTGTTCCCCATCTTAGAAAGATTTTTAAATCTCCTTCTTGAAGAAAATTTAAAATACTATTAGCACTATTATCAACAGTAATTGTAACACTTGCGGTACACCTGTAAATATTATCGTCTTTCTTTGGATTAGTTAATGTTATTATTCCTATATCATGAAAACCTTCACTTTTGGTTTTAACATAGTTCTCTTCATCATCGGCATATATTGTTCCTAATCTGTTTTGACTCATTGCTGCTGCATCAACATTTAAATTTAATTTCTCGGTTGGATTTTGAATACTGGCTATAGAAACACCTTCTGTGCTTCCTGTTACTATTGTTTTATTATATTCAGAAGATTCTATCCCCACAACAAAATAAGCATATGATGCCCCGATTAATAATACTAACAAGAATAACATTCCTATTATTAATTTTATATCGATTTTTTTCTTTTCTCTTGCCATTTATTTTTCAACTTCTTTATTTATTATTCTTCTTATATATTTTATTATACAATAACCTCAGCTACCTAAGCAAG